>JAZNHC010000050.1:0-20504 GCA_045576755.1 Alistipes sp. | reverse complement strand
ACTTGCCGAGTCGTTAATATGCCGAGCAGGCTATCGCCTTGCAAAATTGCTGAAGGAAATTTTCGAATAAAGGGGCATTTGGCAAGCTTTTTTGCTGCGAAACCGAAAAAAGTGGTAATTTTTTGCAGGAAAAGTTTGCAGGTATCAAATTTTTGCGTACCTTTGCCACGCTGATTTGAAGAAATCGGCTCCTCAAAGCCCAGGTGGTGGAATTGGTAGGCACGCTACTTTGAGGGGGTAGTGGGCATTAGCCCGTGTGAGTTCGAGTCTCGTCCTGGGCACAAGCCGTTGAATGAAAGTTCAACGGTTTTTTTATGCCCGATTTAGAGCTTATCGAATAACAACATCATTACAATCGATAACCAAATTCACCATTTTGATTATGATTTCTATAAAAAATTAGAAAAATAGTAAAAAATCGTCATAAAAAATTTGTGAATATCAAAAATAGCCGTATATTTGCAATACAAATGTGGGGTTCTCCCACTTGCTCATTAACCTAACTAACCTAACATCGGGTGTCCGAAAGTTTCCCAGACCTTCGGACACCATTCTTTTTTATCTTCGAGCAAATAGATAAAAAGAGGCCCAAACCTTTTGCTTTATAACTAAAATCACTAACTTTGTGGCAATATTTATATTGCCAAAGAGAATGTCATCGTATCACACTCCTGTTTTACTCGAAGAGTCTGTCGGACTGCTCAACATAAAGAGCAACGGCACATACGCCGACCTCACATTCGGAGGCGGAGGGCACACACGCCGAATACTTCAGGAGTTGGGCAAAGGGGGTGCGCTATACTCGTTTGATCAGGACAAAGATACCTTGGCAAATGCACCCGACGACGAACATTTCCATTTTGTGGAGAGCAACTTCCGCTTTCTACGCTCGGCGCTGCGGCTACGTGGTGTGAGGGAGGCGGATGGCATCTTGGCAGACTTGGGAGTTTCGTCGCACCACTTCGACGCCAAAGAGCGAGGTTTCTCGTTCCGTGGCGATGCTCCGCTCGATATGCGAATGAACCAACGCGGTGGTCGCACGGCAGCAGATATCGTAAACAACTATTCGGAGGAGGAGTTGGCGGCAATTCTCTCGCAGTACGGCGAGTTGGATACAACTTGGAAAATAGCTGCGTGCATAGCGCGCGCACGTGCGACGGAGGAGATAAAGACCACGGCACAGCTCGTCAAGGCTGTAGCCCCGTGCACACCGAAAAAGGACGAGGCAAAGTTCCTCACAAAGTTGTTTCAGGCACTGCGCATCGAGGTAAATGGCGAGATGGAGGCGTTGAAGATGGCCTTGGAGCAGAGTCTTAAAGTGTTGAAGCCGGGAGGTAGGTTGGTTGTTATATCGTACCACTCGTTAGAGGACCGCTTGGTAAAGAACTTTATGCGTAGCGGTAATTTCGAGGGTAAGGTAGAGAAGGACTTCTTCGGACGCGCCACTACCCCATTCGAGATCGTTACGCGCAAGCCAGTTGTTCCAAGCAACGAGGAGTTGGAGAGCAATCCGCGCTCACGTTCGGCAAAACTACGTGCGGCAATAAAACTTTAGAACTATGGCAGAGTACGACGATAGCGAATACTTCACCGACTCGCAAGAGGAGATTGCTGAGCGCGAAGCACAAGAGGCTCTGCGCCGTATGGTACGCACCGAGATAAGGCGCGTACAGACCGGTGCTGCCGATGCCGACATAGCCGAAGATATCGCCCGCGAAGAGGAGGAGAAGAGGGTTGCCGAATCGAAGAACAGACAATATCCGCGCTGGATAATGATAATCGGTGGCTTTATTACGGGAAATATTCTGCTGGCAGAGGAGGCAAAACGAGTATACAACATCCTCACACTCTTAGGCGTAATATTCTTCACAAGTATCATAATGATATTTTGGTCGTTGCAGCAGGACCTCCGATATAGCAAGCTGCAGCGAGAGGTTTCGTTGTTGCAGGAGCGTGCCATACGCACATCGGAGCGTTGCAACATCGAGACTTCACCCTCGGCAATAGCGCGCCAGCTTAAGGAGAGGGGTGTAGAAATCGAGGCACCTAAAGATGTGCCGACATCGTTGAAGTAAGAGAACAATGGACGAGCAGAGATATAAAATAAAGAGAGATATTGCCCGACGTATCAAGGCGCTGCATATTGTATTCACACTTTTGGCAGCCTGTTTCTTGGTGCATATTATCCTATTTGTATTTTGCAGCCCCAAGGTAGCAAATGGCTTCGAGGAGTTACGCGACTCGGTCATCATCTACGACAAGGTTGTTCAGGCACACCGTGGCAACATATATGATCGCAATGGCAAGACGCTCGCCACATCGATCACACGGACCACCCTCACCATAGACTTCGGCTCGGAACGCTTTGACAACTTCGAGAAGTACAAGCACGATGCCGACACCTTGTCGCGAGTACTCGCCGAACACTTTGGCGATTACAGTGCAGCGGAGTATTACGATAAATTGATCACCTATCGCAAGAAGGCGATCAAGCAACGAGATGAGGTGGTAGAACGCAAGCCGAAGAGGTGGCAGTTCTGGAAGAAGGTCGAGTACGACACCATAACCAAGGTTATATCACGAAAACATATCTCGCGCAAGATATTCCGCGATGTAGATCAGAACGAGTGGAACTATCTTCGTCAATTCCCACTCCTTCGCAACGGAATGGATATAACATACCGCACCAAGGATCACGATTTCCGCGTATACCCGCAAGGAAATCTTGCTCTGCGTACCATCGGACGAATTGACCGCCACAATCCATACGGAGTCGAGGCGGTTATGCGCGATACGCTCGCCGGAAAGAATGGTCTGCAGATGATGCAGATTATCACACCGGGCTACAGCACACGCCTCGACGATAGGCGAAATGTAAAGGCACAAGCGGGTTACGACGTTGTGACAACCCTCGATGTCGAGTTGCAGGATATCGCAAACAGCGCCCTGCGCGATCAGCTCATAGAGCAAAATGCCTTTTGGGGCACAACTGTAGTGATGGAGTGTGCGACAGGAGATATCCTGGCAATGGCAAACCTCAAACGTGTAGGCTCCGAGTGTGTCGAAAATCAGAACTACGCCATCGAGATACCGATAAACCCGGGTTCGACATTCAAACTCGTCTCGGCAATGGCTCTGCTCGAGAATGGAGTACCTACAAAGAAGATATACAATTCGGGACTTGGAGAAACGGTGAAAGTGGGAGGTAAGGTTGGTGCCGATGTCACCGACTCACACCCAATAGGTACTAAAACCGGTGGAGATATCAACATGCGTACCGCCTTTGCCGAGTCGGCAAACGTATACTTCACAACTGCAGTCTTCGAGTGTTTCCGCAATAATCCGGCTGCATTCACCGATCTCTGCTACATGCTACACCTCAATAAGAAAGTAGGCTTGGCGGATTTTGGCGCCGTAGCACGAAAGATTGAGCCCTTAGACAAAACACACAAATCGCGCTACAACGCCCTCGTAAACATGGCGTACGGATACGGATTTGATATCACTCCGCTACATACTCTTACCATATATAACGCTGTAGCTAACAACGGACGAATGGTTGCACCGCGACTTATTCTTCGCACCGAGCGCAATGGTAAGGTGATAAACGAAGCTCCGGTGAGAGTTATTAACGAGCAGATCTGTTCCAAGCCGACAATCGACACTCTGCGTTCATTTATGGAGGATGTGTCGCAATGGGGTACGGCTGCCGAGTTCTTTAACGAGGAGAAGTGCGGTTTCACTTCAGGCTCAAAGACAGGTACAGCACAGGTGGACACCAAAATCAACGAAGTTCGCTACACTCGCGACGATAGGTGTTACTACGGCTCGATGGTTACATACCTGCCTGCCGACAAACCTCGCTACACAATTATAACAGCCATATTCACACAGCAGCAGACCGGCAAGAAGTACTATGGAGCCTCGTTGGCAGGTCCCGTGCAGAAGGCTGTTGCAACCTATCTCCACAATCGCGACCTCGGCAATGCCCGGGGTATCGAGGGTGGCGCACAGCACTTTGTCACACACCTCAAGGGTGGAAACATCGAGAAGATACTCGTCGTAGCAGACCAATACGGTGGTGCGCATCAAATTGTCGAGGATGAGGGCTGGGGCAGGGATGCCAATGGTAGCGACGAGAGAATAGATATCACCAAACTCGAAATCGACAACTCGCGCATACCGAATGTTGTGGGTATGGGTTTAAGTGACGCACTCTACCTCTTGGAGAGGTGCGGTTTGACGGTAGAGGTAGTTGGCTACGGAAAGGTCGCCAAGCAGAGCATAGCTGCAGGTACAACTATCGCAAAGGGTGGAAAACGAATAAAAATTGAACTCAAATGATACTAACCGAACTTATTAAAGGTGTAGACTATCTGCAAATTGCAGGAGAGGAGTCGGTGGAGGTGACTTCGCTGACTTACGACTCTCGCTCGGCAGGTGCAGGATGCTGTTTCTTTGCTGTGGCAGGTACGGTTGTGGATGGTCACAACTATATTGCCGGAGCTATCGAGCGTGGTGCAAAGGTTGTTATCTGCCAGCACATACCCGAAGAGGTCGAGGGGGCAGATTGCACCTTTGTAGTGGTAAATGATAGCAATATCGCTATGGGCGACATCGCCTCGAACTTCTACGGCAACCCTTCGCGAGAACTGAAGGTTGTGGGCGTTACGGGTACAAATGGTAAGACGACTATAGCTACCTTGCTCTACGACTTAGTTCAGTCGATGGGTTACAAGGCGGGATTGATCTCGACGGTGGTCTACAAGGTTGGAGGTCGCGAAATCACCTCGACACACACCACACCCGATGCAATACGCCTCAATGCTATGATGCGAGAGATGGTGGACGAGGGGTGCGAGTATTGCTTTATGGAGTGTTCGTCGCACGCCATAGTACAGCAGCGTATTCGCGGTTTGCACTTTACGGGCGCCCTCTTCACAAACATAACACACGAACATCTCGACTATCACAAGACCTTCGCCGAGTACATTCGTGCCAAGAAATCACTCTTCGACAATCTTCCGAAATCGGCATTTGCGTTGGTGAATGTGGATGATCGCAATGGCGAGGTGATGCTGCAGAACACCAAAGCATCGCGCCACACCCTTTCGTTGCAGAAGATGGCAGATTTTCGCGCCAAGGTGATAGAGATGATGGTCGAGGGTATGCAGCTCCGCATCGACGACAGGGAAGTGTGGGTGCAGTTCCTCGGACGATTCAATGCCTACAACCTACTAACGGTTTACGGTACAGCACTGCTACTCGGCTTTGAGCAGGAGGAGGTTCTCGCACACTTGAGTATGTTGCACCCCGTAAGTGGTCGTTTCGAGACGGTGGTAGCGAAAGATGGCACAACGGCAATAGTCGATTTTGCCCACACTCCCGATGCTCTCGAAAATATCATCCGCACGATTGACGAGTTGCGCCAAAAGGGGCAGCGTCTTATTGTGGTGTGCGGTTGCGGAGGTGATCGCGACAAGAGCAAGCGCCCGATAATGGGAGGTATGGCATCGAGGATGGCAGATATCGCAATCTTCACCTCGGACAACCCTCGCACCGAAGATCCCGAGCAGATATTGCGCGAGATGGAGGAGGGTGTCGATGCCGGATATAAATACCTCAAGATTTGTGATCGCCACGAGGCTATCAAGACTGCTGTAATGTTGTCCGAACCTCGCGACATTATTCTCTTGGCAGGCAAGGGACACGAGGATTACCAAATCATCGGCACCGAGAAACACCACTTCAACGACAAGGAGGTAGTGAAGGAGTGGTTCGATAAATTTGGCAGATAGAGTTTCTCGCTACCAACGTTTGCAGATTTAGTTTTTTGCTAATATTAAATTTTAACTATGTTATATCATCTTTTCGACTATTTGAACAGCATCGTAGACCTTCCGGGTTCGGGAATGATGCGCTACATCAGCTTTCGTTCGGTAATGGCAGTGGTTACCGCATTGCTGATCGTTATCTATTGCGGCAAGAGCATTATCCGCGCCTTGCAGCGTCACCAGATTGGTGAGAGCATCCGCGACCTCGGTTTGCAGGGACAGTTGGAGAAAAAGGGTACTCCGACTATGGGAGGTGTCATCATACTTCTCGCCATTGTCGTTCCGGTGCTACTCTTTGCTCGTCTCGACAACATCTACACCATATTGCTACTCGTAGCAACTATCTGGTGCGGTGTTCTCGGCTTCCTCGACGACTATATCAAGGTTTTCCGCCACAACAAAGATGGGTTGAAGGGCAAGTTCAAGATTATCGGTCAAGTCGGATTGGGTCTGATTGTCGGTACGGTAATGTGTTTCTCGGAGGATATTGTCATCCGCGAATATACCACCGTGCCTGTCGAGCAGCACGTTGTAGACGAAGGTACGGGCGAAACCATCATCACCCAATCGCAACACATCCGCCTCAGCGAAGACGTGGTGAAGACCACTCAGACAACAATCCCGTTCATCAAGGACAACGAGTTCGATTACAGTTGGTTGGTCGGAGGAGATAAAACCCTCGCGTGGATACTCTATGTGCTGATTGCCATATTTATCATCACCGCCGTATCGAACGGTGCTAACCTCACAGACGGTTTGGATGGTCTGCTTACGGGCGTGTCGATACCTATCGTGGGTGTGTTGGCGGTGTTGGCATATCTCTCGGGTAACACCATCTACGCCGACTACCTCAACATTATGTATATTCCGAATAGTGGAGAGTTGATGGTCTTTGGTGCAGCAATGATGGGCGCATTGATAGGATTCTTGTGGTACAACTCGTTCCCTGCACAGATCTTTATGGGCGACACCGGCTCGCTCGCCATCGGAGGTATCATTGCCGTATTTGCACACTGCATCCGCAAGGAGTTGCTTCTGCCACTGCTTTGTGGCGTATTCCTTGCCGAGGCGGTGTCTGTAATGTTGCAGGTGGCATACTTCAAATATACAAAACGTAAGTATGGCGAAGGACGACGACTGCTATTGATGTCGCCACTGCACCACCACTTCCAAAAGCAGGGTGTATTCGAGACAAAGATTATGATTCGTTTCACCATCATATCTATTCTTTTGGCAGCACTTACACTTGTAACCCTAAAAATTCGATAGGCGATGGCAAAGCAGTTTATTGTAGTTCTCGGAGGAGGCATCAGTGGTTACGGCTCGGCAATTCTTGCCAAGAAGCAGGGTTTAGATGTTTTGCTTTCGGATATGGGAAAAATATCGCCTCTGTACCGCTCGCGACTTGACGAGTGGGAGGTGGAGTACGAGGAGGGCGGCCACTCTGTAGAGCGCATCCTCACCGCTACAGAGGTTATCAAGTCACCAGGCATTCCCGACAAGGCTCCTATAGTGCAGGCACTGCGTGAGAAGGGCATACCGATAATCTCGGAGATGGAGTTTGCTTGCCGTTATATGGGCAAGGCACGAACCATCTGCATCACGGGAAGCAACGGCAAGACCACCACGACATCGCTCATCTACAAGATTATGAGCGACAGTGGTGCCAAGGTATCGCTCGGTGGAAATATCGGTGAATCTTTTGCCTACTCGGTAGCAACCGGCGAATACGATTGGTATGTGCTTGAGCTTAGTTCGTTCCAACTCGACGGAATGTTTCGCTTCAAGGCAGATATAGGTGTATTGATGAACATCACGCCCGACCACCTTGATCGCTACGACTACTCGTTCGACAAGTACGCGGCATCGAAGATGCGTATCACACAAAATCAGACCTCGCGCGACTACTTCGTATATTGCGCCGACGACGAGACCATTCTACGCCAATTGGAGGAGCACGATATCAAAGCTCGCGAGTTGCCGTTTATGGTACATTCGGCTATTGCCAGCGGTGCCGGCGATGCCTACCTCGTAGAAGAGAACGAAGCTGTCGCTACGGTTGGCAAGCGTTCGTTGAAGATCGACATCTCGCGCCTGAAGATCAAAGGCAAGCACAACACATACAACGCTATGGCTGCCGTATTGGCGACCTTGGCTGCAGGCTTGGAGGTGGAGCAGATCGAGAAATCAATTTATGACTTCAACGCTATCGAGCATCGTTTGGAGCCCGTTGGAGCGAAGGATGATATCGAATACATCAACGACTCGAAGGCTACAAATGTCGATTCGGCTTGGTATGCACTCGAGAGTATGACTCGTCCGACGCTATGGATTGTCGGAGGAACGGACAAGGGTGCCAGCTATGCCCCACTCTTCGACCTCGCACGCAAGAAGGTACATACAATGATATGTATGGGCGTGGATAATGAGCGACTTGAACAGTCGTTTACGGGCGTTGTGCCAAATATCATCTCGTGTCACACCTTCGAGGATGCTATGCAGGCTGTTGTGAAGTCGGCTCGCAAGGGTGACACAGTGCTGCTCTCGCCCGCTTGCGCAAGTTTCGACCTATTCAAGAGCTACGAACATCGCGGACGTGAATTCAAGGCTTGGATAACAGAAAACATCCTTAACAAAGAGGTCAAATGAGACAGGAACAGCAGAATAATACAGAGCCGCAAGAGGTTAAGAGTGTCCCATCGATACTGACCAAGCGACAGCTACTGCCTGGCGACAGAGTATTGTGGGTCATCGTAGCGATGTTCTTCGCTATCTCTATTGTTGTGGTCTATTCTGCCACCTCGCAGCTTGGTTTCAAGGGAGGCTCGACGAGTGAGTTTCTCCAGAAACACATCGTCACCCTCTCCCTGTCGGCTATAATAATGTTTGGCTGCTACTTTATGGGGGCTCGTTTATTGCGCAAGCTGACTTGGATCTGCTATGTCGGTGCTTTGTTGATGACCCTCTCAGCCTATCTGTTTGGTAGCGCCACCAATGATGCTCACCGCTGGCTCGACCTCGGCTTCTTCCGTTTCCAGCCATCCGAGCTACTGAAAATTGGTACTATAATGCTCCTTGCAGCTCGTCTTTCCGTCAGACATCAACGTATTAAGATGATGCATCTGCTGCCTACAACCTTCGATGTGCGCAAATGGAAATCAGAGAAGGAGCGTAATATCATCTTCGACGAGGTTATCCCTATCGTATTGCCAATTGCCCTGGCGTGCGCGGCTATTCTGCCGGCACACACCTCCTCGGCAATACATCTCTTCATCGTGGCCGTCGTCATACTTTTCATTGCCGGTATCCGATGGAGGGAGATCCTAAAACTCATCGCTGTAGCCGCAATTACGGGCTTGCTTGTAATCTTTACCGTAGGTCGAGGCGGCGTTGTCGTGTCGCGCATATCCAGCTTCTTCAATATAGCAGAAAAGAAAGAGCAGGTAGACAAAAGCATTATGGATAAGTATACCGACTCGGAACGCTCGCAAATGGCGATACACAATGGCGGTTTCTTCGGCGTGGGTGCAGGACGCAGCGTTATGCGCGCACGACTGACTCACCCCGAGAGCGATTACCTCTTTGCTATTGTGGTCGAGGAGTTCGGCTTACTACTATCGTTTGTAATCATACTTCTCTATCTGTGGCTCTTCTTCCGCGCCTTACGAATATTCGAGAAGTGCGAATGGCTCTATGCTGGATTGTTAGCTGTGGGATTGGCACTACTTGTGACAAGCCAAGGATTTTTGCACATTGGCGTAACTATAGGTATGTTGCCCGAAACGGGACAAAACCTGCCATTTCTAACCCAGGGTCGAACAGGTATGTTCTGCGCCTCGATAGCCGTAGGACTCATTCTCAGCATCAGCCGTCAGGTGGAGCAAGGAACACTTGTGCCACCATCGCAGCGCGATAGAAACAAACATATCTAACTATGGATGTAAGATTGGACAAATACCTATGGGCGGTACGTATTTTCAAGACCCGTAGCGATGCGGCAGATGCCATACGCAACAATCGTGTGCTTGTGAACGATGCCTACGCCAAGCCCTCACGCGAGGTGAAGATTGGCGACAGAATAAGCGTCAAGCGTACCCTTGTTACATATTCATATCTTGTAAAAGATCTCATCGTAAACAGGCAACCGGCAGCCAAGGTACCCGACTACTGCATTGACACCACGCCGCAGAGCGAGTTAGACAAGTTGAACAAACCGCGCGAGACAATCTTTGTATTCCGCGAGAGAGGTACAGGTCGTCCGACAAAAAAAGAGCGTCGCGAGATTGACGCACTTATGGATAGCTTCTATTACGACGACGATGAGGAGTAGCCCCTACCATTTCGAGTAGGTAGGTAACTCGCGAACAGTCTGCGCATCGAAGGCGAAGGCTATAAATATCATTATCGAGAAGGCGAGCAAGGATGAGCCTCCATAGGATATCAACGGAAGCGGAATTCCCATTACCGGTACGATACCTATGGTCATACCCACATTGATAAGGGTGTGGAACAAGAGTATCGACGCAACAATATAGCAATATACTCGTCCGAAGGTTTCGCGTTGATTGTCGCCCATACGCATAAGTCGGAAGATAAATGCCAGCATAATACCCAGCACCACTATCGCTCCAAAGAATCCGAACTCCTCACCAATGGTGCAGAAGATGAAGTCGGTATGTTTCTCGGGTACCAAGCCATAGCGGATATGCGAGCCCTGCAGGTAGCCCTTGCCGAAGAAACCACCCGATCCGATGGCTATCTTCGATTGATTGACATTGTAGTTTAACGACAAGTCGTCGGTGATGCCGAGGAAGGTCTTGATACGATCCTGCTGGTGAGGCTTCATCCAAGTAAATATTGCATTGGATGTCGGGGTGATAAGCACCGACAGCACAAAGAGCAATACCATTATATATATATTACGCAGGCGCGCACGATAGGCATAGACACAGACACCTATCATCGACAACAGAGTTACCGTAAGTAGTATTCCATAGTAATTCACCGACACCGACGGCACGGCATTTATAAGCAGGAACAAGAGTGTGCTTCCGCCGAAGATATATGCCAAGTAGATGATGCCGTGCTGCCAATTACGATTGGCGAACGATTGCGAGAGTGTAAAGACGAGTAACAATCCCACCAATAGCACCGTAGGCGAGTAGAGGAACGAGAGCAGGAAAAGTGCAGCTATAAATATAATAGGTATGCAGAACCATTTGTTCAACCCCTCGCGATACAACATAAATATAAACGAACACAGGACAAGTCCCGAACCCGTATCGTTCTGCATATAGGTAATGACGAGAGGCACAAAGAGCATCAATGCCACCTTCACAAGGCTCTTGAACGAGGATATCGAGAAGGCGTACTCGCTCATCAATCGCGCTGTCGAGAGCGCAATGGCAATCTTGGCAAACTCCATAGTCTGCAGTCGCACCGGACCAAACTCAAACCACGCCTTCGCTCCATTAACCGTACGTCCGAAGGCGAGTGTGGCAAGGAGTGCCAATATCGAGGCAGCGTAGAGGAAGTAGGCTATCTTGTGCCACAGGCTCCTATCGAGCAACATAATCACAACACCCACCACCAACGAAATGCCGAGCCAGACAATCTGCTTTATATAGTTGTGCGAGAAGGAGAGGACATTCTCTTCGCCCTCAACCCACGATGCCGAAAATACCGAGGTAACACCGATGGCTACAAGCAACAAATAGAGCAGCAGTGCCACCCTATCGACACTACCAAACAGCGATTCGCCGCCCTTTCTTTGTTGTCCGTACTCCATCTCTACTAATTTTTCTTCTTATACATCGGATAGGCTATCCTCTGATTCTTCACATAGTCCAACAACTCGGTACGTCGTATCGTGTCGGTCAGATATTGCTCCTGAATGAGGGATGCAATAGGCACCGCCATCTCCGAACCGAAACCTCCGTGCTCCACATATACTGCAATGGCAATCTTCGGATTACGACGCGGTGCAAAGGAGATAAATGTCGAGTGGTCCTTGCCTTTCGAGTTCTGTGCCGTACCTGTCTTTCCGCAGACGTTGTAACCTTCGAGTGCCGCACCCTGGCAGGTACCATCCTTATTTACGCCTCGCCACATACCATCGACTATATGTTCGAAGTGCTTCGTATCCACCTTGGTATAGTTGCGTCTATAAAAACGCGCATCCAAAGAGTCTTGTCCCTCGATCTCGCGAACAATATGCGGTATGCAGTAGTATCCTCTGTTTGCCACTATTGCAGCGAGGTTAGCCATCTGCAGAGGTGTGCAGCCCAACTCACCTTGACCAATCGAAAGCGAGAGTATAGTCAAGGCATTCCACGACCTATTGTAGCGTTTATCGTAGAACTCGCGTGTCGGTACATAGCCAGGTCCCTCGCCCAAGAAGTCCGACTCGAGTTTACGTCCGAAGCCGAACGATAGGACATAGTCGCGCCACACCTCGAAACCATCCTTCGCAATCGGATATCGATTCTTATTCTCGAGAATATTTCTGAAGACGTAGCAGAAGTAGGCATTGCACGATGTTGCAATGGCATAGTTTAACGACAAGGGCGAGCGATGCTCGTGGCAGGCGATATGCTCACCGCCAAGGTGGTAGCCCATATTGCACGAATAGGTGTAGTGTGGTCGTAACACGCCCTCCTGCATACCGATAAGTCCTGTCACAAGCTTGAAGGTCGAACCAGGCGGATAACGCGATTTGACAGCTCTATTCCACAGCGGCATACGAGGATTTTGAATCTCCTTAGCGTAGTTATTTCCTCGATCCTTACCTATTACGAGTTCGTCCGGATTGAAGGTTGGCGACGATACCATAGTCAAAATCTCGCCTGTCGAAGGCTCGATTGCTACAACTGCACCCACCTTGCCTCGCATCAACTCCTCTGCCAACTGCTGCAATTCGGCATCAATGGTGCAAACAATCGATTTTCCGGCCACAGGCTCTTTTAGCACAGTATTGCGGTCCGCTTGCGGAGCATAGATATCCTGCAGAACCAAACCCTTCTCACCACGCAGTACACCTTCGTATGCGAGCTCCAAGCCCTCCATACCGATATAGTCACCCACGGAGTAGGAGTCATCCTTCTCGATCTTCGCCTTGGTGACCTCGTTGATACTTCCAAGCAAGTTACCTCCGATTTTTCGAGGATACTGACGCACTGTACGTTGCGAAGTGTAGAAACCGCCAATATTCATCTCGTCAAGCAGCAACTTCTGCTCTACGGTGATTGGATAGCGTGTCAGTCGGCTTTCACGACGATATGGCGACTGTTTGAGCTTGGTGACAAGAGCCTCGCGTGTCATTCCGACAAGTTCGCTTACGCGAGTGGTATCAAAACCCGACTTGGGCATATCTTTTCGCACAATCGAAACATCGTAGCAGAGTCTGTTTTGTGCCAACAACTCACCGTTACGATCATAGATCTCGCCACGCGGAGGGTATACCACCACATTACGGAGATAGTTATTGTTTGCCAACTTGTCGTATTTATCATCGACGATCTGTATGTAAAACAGACGCAGTGCAAGCACCGCAAAGATGAATATCACGATAATACGTGATAACCTTGCTCGTGAATCCAATCCTCCCTTCATACGCTATGCTGTCAGACGTCTTGTGAATAAGAGAATGATGACATAATCGAGTACCAACGAGCAGAGGGTACTGCATAAAATACGCAGCAGGAGTGTTCCGAAGTTATCGAACGAGAGCCACTCGGCAAGATAGAAAAGTACAGAGTGAATGACCACTATCGCAATTATGTAACGGTGGAAACGCACACCAAGCTTTCTGACCGAAGGTGCGCCCTCCTCCTTCGACATCGACGATAGTCCCGCAAATGCGTAGAGCAGAGGTCGGCGGAAAAAAGCTATTGGAAGGGTTACAAGGGTGTTCAATCCTGCTGTTCCCATTGTCAAGTCCATAACAACACCCAACAACAGACCTGCGCCAAGCACCTTCCACTGCGAAGACTCGATAGGCATCATAGCTATCAGCACGATATAGACCATAGGAGCTACAAGAGGTGTTATCGAGAGGTTGTTCAGCACGAACACCTGCACGAATAGCACCACTGCCGTAAGCATTATGTAACCACCGTTTCTCATCTCCGGTACCCTATTAGTTCACCTTATCCTCCAAAGCCCTCGCCTCTCCTGCATTGTTATTTCGCACCAGAAGCACATTATACAATCGTCCCATATCGGCAGCAAGTCGGACTCTACAGTTGTACGAAGCTCCGCTGCTTGCCAAGGATGCCTCCTCGACGTGACCTATGATAACCTCCTTGGGGAAGTAGTGCGAGAATCCCGCCGCGTGTATCACATCGCCAACTTGTACATCGGCATATTTCGAAAGTTCGACAAAGTCGATAACCTGCATATCGCATCCATCCCACACAACTGAGCCGTGGCTACCATCGCGTGCCAGCACTCCACTGATGCGGAAATCTACATTAAGCAGCGACTTTGCCACCGAAAAGTTCTCGGAGCACTCTACAACCACACCGACAGCCGAACCATCGGGTGTCACCACCGCCATATCGGTTGATACACCGTCGCGGAAGCCCTTGTTCAGGGTAATAAAGTTTCGGCGCAGATTGGTAGTCGACGCCACAACACCTGCCGAGATATATTCATACTTCTGCAATACACTGCCCGACAATATCGACTCTGCCGGAAGCGACTCTTCGAGAACTTGAATGCGATTTTCGAGCATTGCAATATGTTCGGTCAGGCGGATATTCTCCTTCTGCAGAGCGAAATAGTTAGACACTCCCGAAAAGACCGAATGCACATACCCCACCACGCTATTCGTCCACACGAGCAGGCGTGCCTGCGTATATGGTGTCGAATAGGCATAACAACGGATGGCGATAATCTCCAAGATAACAAAGACTATCGCCACCGATGTTTTGCGTATGAAGTACAACAGCTTCTGCATAGACGAAAAGGTAGACGAAGAGAGCTATGCCCCCTCCGCAAACCACACTATCGCATCAAGAACGAGAAGTGGTTAATATTCTTCAATGCGATGTTTGTTCCGCGAACCACTGCACGCAATGGATCCTCTGCAATATGGAACGGAATACCGGTCTTCTTCGAAAGACGGCGATCCAAACCGCGGATCAACGCACCACCACCTGCGAGATAGATACCATTGCGAACAACGTCGGTATAGAGTTCGGCTGGCATCTCCTGCAACACCTTCATAAGTGCATCATCGAGTTTCGCAAGCGACTTATCCAAGGCATACGCGATCTCGTTGTAGGAGAGTGTGATGGTCTGAGGCAGTGCGGTAAGCATACTTGGTGCAGTAACCACAAAGTTCTCCGGAGCATCATCGAGCTCAGGAATTGCAGCACCGATCTTACACTTAATCTCCTCGGCAGTACGCTCACCGATACGCACACTGTGTTGCTGACGCACATACTCGATAATGTCGTTTGTGAAGACATCACCGGCAACGTCTATCGACTCCGAACATACGATACCGCCCAACGATATACAAGCAATCTCGGATGTACCACCACCTATGTCGATAATCATATTTCCTTCCGGAGCCTCTACGTCGATGCCTGCACCCAAAGCTGCCGCCATAGGCTCGTGGATCATAGCCACCTCGCGACCTCCTGCGTGCTCTGCCGAATCGCGCACGGCACGAATTGCCACGTTCGACGATCCCGAAGGGATGCAGATAACCATCTTGATCGATGGCGAGAAGAGTGAACTGCGAGTCTTGATCTTGCGAATCATACCGCGCAACATCAACTCCGTAGCGTTAAAGTCGGCAATAACACCATCCTTCAACGGACGAATGGTACGCAAATTAGGATTGGTACGACCAATATACGGCTGTGCCTCGCTACCGAGTGCTGCAAGTTGTCCGGTCTGTACACTTACTGCAATGACAGATGGCTCATCGACAACCACCTCGTCGTTGTAAACAATCAGGGTATTGGCTGTTCCAAGGTCGATTGCCAACTCCTGTGTCAATGTGAAAAGTCCCATAAGTTTTATCTGTTTTTTATATTTTTTTCTCAAAAAATAGCTACTCCGCACAAAGATAACGAAAAGTTATATAACTTTTCACATTTTCTCCGATTTTTTTACTATCTTTGACATCATTTTCAGTAAAGCTTATTTCAAAACACGAAAAACAATAGGAAAAATGGAATTATTGAAGCTTAATACAACAAAGAGCGGCATCGCATTTTCCGAGGAGTTGAAACTCTCGGCTATGGCAGCAAACTCGTTGCTCCACTCAGGCAAAGGTGCCGGAAACGATTTTCTTGGTTGGGTAAACCTCCCATCGTCAATTGACAAGGCTCAGATCGATGCAATCAACACTTGCGCAGCATCGTTACGTGCTAAGGCAGAGGTTGTTATCTGTATCGGTATCGGAGGCTCGTACCTCGGTGCAAAGGCCGTTCTCGACGCTATGAGCAACCCATTCGAGCTACTCCACAAGGAGCACAAGAACCCTATCGTTTTGTTCGCAGGTCAGAACATCTCGGAGGATTATATGGCAGAGCTTTTGGCTGCAGTCAAGGATCTCTCCATTGCAACAATCGTAATCTCGAAGTCGGGAACCACAACCGAGCCTGCCATCGCCTTCCGCATCATCAAGGAGGAGATCGAGAAGCGTTATGGCAAGGAGGAGGCCAAGTCGCGCATCGTGGCCATCACCGACAAGGCACGCGGAGCCCTCAAAACACTCGCTACTGACGAGGGATATGCAACATTTGTTATTCCCGACAATGTCGGAGGTCGTTTCTCGGTGCTTACTCCGGTAGGATTGCTCCCTCTCGCAGTGGGTGGCGTAGATATTGAGAAGTTGGTTGCAGGCGCTGCCGCTATGGAGCAGGCAACAGCCGAGGGTGTCGCCTTCGAGGAGAACCTTGCAGCACAGTATGCCGCAACTCGTTTCGCTCTCTATACCTCGGGTAAGAAGATTGAAATTCTCGGTTCGTACGAGCCTAAGTTGCAGAATATCAACGAATGGTGGAAGCAGCTTTACGGCGAGAGCGAGGGTAAGGACGGCAAGGGTATCTTCCCTGCAAGCGTAACTCTCACTGCCGATCTTCACTCGATGGGACAGTACATTCAGGAGGGTGAGCGTTCGATGTTCGAGACCATAATCTCGGTTCAGAAGCCTGCGCACGAGGTGCGCGTCGAGGCTGACCAGGCAAACCTCGATGGTTTGAATTTCTTGGCAGGCAAGCGCTTGCACGAGATCAACAAGATGGCTGAGTTGGGTGTACAGCTCGCCCACATCGACGGTGGAGTGCCAAACCTCTTGATCGAGATTCCTACCATCAACGAGGAGGCTATTGGTGCACTGCTCTACTTCTTCGAGAAGGCGTGCGGCATCAGTGGTTACCTCATCGAGGTAAATCCGTTCAACCAGCCTGGTGTTGAGGCATACAAGAAGAATATGTTTGCACTCTTGGATAAACCTGGTTATGAGGAGGAGAGCAAGGCTATTAAAGCCCGATTGTAATCCTCGCACCACATACAAGAACAAAGAGAGCTTCCTTTTCGAGGAAGCTCTCTTTTTGTGGACCCAGAGGGGCATGATCCCACGACCTTCGGATTATGAGTCCGCTGCTCTAACCAACTGAGCTATGGGTCCAAAACCTTATTGCGGTTGCAAAGATAGAAATTAAAATTAAAAATTAAAAATTTAATATTAAAAATTTGAGTAAAGAGGTGCATCATATCACTTCGCTACATCTCCGCCACACAATCGCTCTATCAATGCGTGATACTGCTCTGCGCTCTTTTCGGGCGAGAAGCGTTTTGCATTCTCCATACCATTTTGTTGTATTGAGGAGCGAAGTTTGTCATCACTCATCAAACGAGCCAACGCCTCGGCATAGGCTTTAATATCACCATTCGGCACATGAACACCACTCTCCCAATTTGGCGAGAGCAACTCTCTTACACCGCTACTGCAATCGAACGCCAACGTAGCACAACCACACATTTGCGCTTCGAGCAGCACCATCGGACAACCCTCGATAGTAGAGGTCAAACACAATATTTCGGAGGTTTCGTACAGGCTCTTAGGCGATGACATAAAGCCAAGAAATTCAACTCGTTGCAGTCCTCGCTCGCGTACAATTTTTTCGAGTGTTTCACGCTCTCCGCCCTCACCCACAATGGATAGTCGCCACTCGGGATAGTCCTTGTATATAAGCTCCCACGCCGCCAACAATCTGTCGATGCGCTTATCCCAATAGGAGAGTCTGCCGACAAAGAGTACACGTTTTTCGCGCGGGAGTGCAAGATTCACTTCACCTGATAGCTCTATCGGGTTTTGCAGCACTACACATTTCGACTCCTCGTATCGTACGCCTATCTCCTTCGCCACCATTTTGCCATACTCCTCGAACAGCACGCCATAGGCATCCACTGCGCCATAAATCGAGTGGTAGCGCCTCTTCATCTTTCTGTCGTAGTAGCTAAGCTTGAACTTAGGGTAGTTTACGAGGTAGCGCTTCAACCACTCGCCTACAGTTTTGCGTTTAGGGCGAATTATCGAGCCCCACTTCTCCAACTTCTCGTAGAATGGACATCCGTGCAGCACAAAGACAAGCTTGCACAGCCTCTCCTCGCGCAACTTGGGCAGATACTTCGGAAAACGACCCGTCGAAAAGAATATATCTATGTGGTGATGTTTGATAGCCTCTACCACTACATCATAATTGCGTGAACTGAGTGACGGATAGGGCAACTCGATATACTCTATCGGCAGCGACGACGGCAGCTTCTCGGTTTGGAGATTGCGAACAAAGAGAAATACCCTATGCCCCTTATCAGCAAGAGGTTGAGCGAGATTCATTATCACTCGCTCAACACCTCCTCCCGGAAACCACTCTACAAGAAATGATATATTTGCCATTATACTTTTGTTATACAAACGGCAACTTCACAACCTCCGCCTTAAGCAAGCGATCACGGATGATTACGCGCACCTCGGTACCTACCTTTGCGAACTCGGTCTTGACATACGCCATACCGATTCCCACCTTCAAACATGGAGACATAGTACCCGAAGTGATATGTCCGATCTCGTTACCTTCGGTGTCGGCAACCTTATATTCGTGGCGCGGAATACCGCGATCTATCATCTTCAAGCCCACCAACTTACGCTCTACGCCATTAGCCTTCTGCGCAGCCAAGAACTCCTTATCGATAAACTCCTTGCCCTCGACAAACTTGGTAATCCAACCCAAGCCTGCCTCAATTGGCGAGATTGTTTCGTCGATCTCGTCGCCATACAGGCAGAAACCCTTCTCCAAGCGGAGAGTGTCGCGAGCTCCGAGTCCGATATTCTTCAGACTATACTCCTCGCCAGCCTTCCAAAGTTCCTCCCAAATATGGTCGGCATCTTCGTTGTGGAGGTAGATTTCACAACCGCCCGAACCTGTGTAGCCCGTAATCGAAAGTATAACCTCGCAACCTGCCAACTTCATCTGGCGGAAGGTGTAGTACTCCATCTCCTCAACCGGCTCCTCGCACATCTTCTGCACGATCTTCATCGCTAACGGACCCTGCACAGCCAACTGCGAGATGCGCTCCGAGGCGTTCTCCAACTCGATGCCTTCGCGCATACCGAACGCCTTGCCCTGCCCGACAATGTGCGCCCAATCCTTCTCGATATTGGCAGCATTGACACAAAGCATATACTTCTGCTCCGAGAAGCGATAGATTATGATATCGTCCACGATACCACCCTTGCCGTTTGGCATGCACGAATATTGCGCCTTGCCGTCATAGAGTTTCGATACATCATTTGTGCCAATCTTCTGCAAGAGGGCAGTAGCATTCTCGCCCTTCACCCAAATCTCACCCATATGGCTCACATCGAAGACTCCGGCACCATTGCGCACAGTGATATGCTCGTCATTGATGCCCGAAAACTCGATAGGCATATTGTAACCTGCAAACTCTGCCATCTTGGCACCATTTGCAATGTGATACTTAGTAAATACGGTTGTTTTCATAGTTTTATGGTTGGTTTTTAGTTTTTCTTAGGCTTTTAGCCATTAGCTTTTGCAAAGTTAGCAAAAAACGGAAAACGCAAAGCGGAAAACGGAAAACTTTTTTTGGAGCACAATCCCTAATTCACTAACATCTCTAATGGCAAAAAGAACAAGCCTGCCTAACAAGTTTTTTTGTTAGGCAGGCTTGTTTGTCGTAGATGATTTGGAAACAAGATTTTTTTTGGGGGGGGGAATAGAATTGCATCGGATTTCACCCGATTTTATCGGATTGCAAAAGGCAAAGGTTTGTGAAGTAAGAAAAAATTCCTAACTTTGTATATCTCAAAACACAAATACTATGAAAGAAGCCGGCTATGTATATATCCTCACTAATCCAAGTTTCAAGGAGGATTGGGTGAAGATAGGTAAAAGTTCTCGCCCCGTAGACATCCGCTCAAAAGAGTTGGATAATACGGCTGTACCTTTGCCGTTTGAGATTTATGCTACGCTGAAAACGGTGAAATATTCGGAGGCAGAGAAGCTAATTCATCACTATATTGAGCGTTTTACAAATTTGCGTATTCGCAACAATAGAGAGTTTTTCAATGTCGCACCAGAGGAGGCCCTTGCTATCTTTAAGGAGGTGGCCCTACTATTGGATGAT
>JAZNHC010000049.1:0-2115 GCA_045576755.1 Alistipes sp. | reverse complement strand
AGGCGGACAACGAAGTTGTAAGTATTGGGTGGATAGACGAAAAGGAAATTTATTTACTTTTTCGACTATACGCACAAGACTTATAATTGCGCAGCAATTCGCCTACGCTCATACCACAGCGCAGACAAGTCTGCCGAGGCGCAACAAGCTGACCGACTCTCGCCGACCTCCACAAACACAAAAAGCGGCAATAGTGCCGCTTTCGTAGTGTTTGTGGAGGTGGCGAGAGTCGAACTCGCGTCCAAACAAGGAGCCCGAAGGCTTTCTACACGCTTAGTCATCACTTAATCCTCCTCTCAAAGCGCGGCAGATGACCGCCAAACATTGAGCCCAGCCTCTAAATCTCGCACGATAACCGAGGCGCATATCGCACTATCTTCAAATGATTGATACCCCATTTGAGAGGTCGTTATGAAGCGGAACGCCCCCTCGGGATACTCGTTGATGGACAAGCCTTGTGTCCTTCAATTAAGCCTCAATTTCCTGGAAATTAGGCAGCGAGTGCATAGCTATTATTGCCATTTGTAGTTCGAGTGTTCCGATTTACGAGAGCCCACACAATTCTCGGCGTGCTTACCATCAAACTCTACCTGCTGTCAAAACCGGTCACCCCCGATTTTTGGTAGGCTTTGCAAGTAATGCGCTGCAAAGATAGTACAAAAAAACGAAAAACGAAAAAACAGAGTACAGATAACAGAGAGCTAAAAAGCTCCCCAGTAATCCCCAGCAACCCCTAAAACCCCTAACGACCCTTAAACTCTCCTCCTTGGCTCGCATTTTGCAGTTACCTTGTCCGTATGGGGGCACTGCGATACAACATAGCTCTTGCCGTAGCAAACATCCTCTTCGGAGTATCATTCTCCGTGTACGTCTCGCTGCTGCAAGGTGCAATGCAAGCATCCCAACTCTTCGTCTTGCAGTTGCTCTTTGCAGCACTTGTTTTCGTACCTGCTACGGCACTGCGCAAAAGCTTCTATCGGCTGACGCTCAACGACTTCGGCTCGATATTCATCGTTGCCCTGCTCGTCATATTCGGATGGTGGTATATGCTCCTTGCGGGAGCCTCATACACCAACCCCATCGACGCTTCGACCATTGCCACCATAGGTCCGATATTCACCCTCATAACCTCCGTCATAGCACACTCTCGTCCAGCGCGTCGTGGCGAGAAAATAGGCATTCTCATCGCCCTTGCAGGAGTTGCAACGATACTCTTCAACAGAGGTGTCGCTCTCGTTGGTGAGGGTGGCGAAGGTTATGGTAACGCCCTGATTATCTGCGCAGTAGTTGCCATAGCCATAAACACCGTGCTCATCTCGCCCGTACTACGTCGCCACGGCACAATGGTCGTTATGGGGTGGTACTACCTGATAGGCACAGTGCTTGCCCTGCCGTTGATTGTGGAGGTTGCACCTACCCTGCCTCAGCTCCACCTCACTCGCTCCGAGATAGCCGAAACGACATATATCCTGCTCTTTGGCTCTACCCTGCCGATGTATCTGCTCTACGCAGGGTCGGAGCACCTCACCGCCACCCACACGGCCGTATACCGCTACATTCAGCCCATCGTAGCTACGATATTGGCTACGGCTCGCGGACAGAGCGCAATAGACCGCACCAACATCATCGGTGCGGTCCTCATATTTTCGGGTATGTTAGTAACAATTCTATCCACGCCACGTGCAGAACGCACAAGCGATACTAAGGGCGAATAATCTTCACCTCGCAACCCTCTCCAAAGGCTATAATCGAACTCGGCTGCCCCGTAGGACGACCCTGAAAGCGTGGATTAACCATAAAATCTACCCCTTCGATAATCTCCTTCGAGATGTCGCGCACGCTCTTTGGCGTAGGCTCACCCGAGATATTTGCCGATGTCGAGACGATAGGTCGTCCGAACTTACGCAACAGCTTATAGCAAAATTCGTGATCGGGAACCCTCACTCCGAGGGTTTTCTCCTCGGGTATCAGATTCTTAGCCAAGCCCGTAGCACCCGGCAAGATAAGGGTCAGAGGCTTAGTCGCCATCTCCATAACCTCGAAGGCAATACCCGGAGCCTTATCCACATAGCGCACCACCATATCGGCATCGCGACATAGCACAAGCATCGACTT
>JAZNHC010000048.1:0-5320 GCA_045576755.1 Alistipes sp. | reverse complement strand
CGCAAGATGAAGGTCGGCGACCAAGCCCTCTTCCTCGCACGACTCAAAGGGCTCTCCCGCCACGATGCTCTCCTCCGACTCAAAGAGTGGTTCGAGCGTTTCGGCATCGAGAGTTGGTGGAACAAGCGTGTAGATGACCTCTCGAAGGGTATGGCGCAGAAGATTCAGTTTATTGTTACGGTGCTCCACAAGCCGGAGTTGCTGATTTTCGACGAGCCATTCTCGGGCTTCGACCCTATAAATGCCAACCTGCTCAAAGAGGAGATTCTGCGTCTGCGTGATGAGGGTGCAACGGTGATATTCTCGACACACAATATGTCCTCCGTAGAGGAGATTTGCGACCATATAACCCTTATCAACAAGTCAAAAAACATTCTCTCGGGTAAGGTTGATGATATCCGTCGAGCGCACGGAGGAAACATCTTCTCGGTACACTACAAGGGTGATAGCCAACAACTTGCGGAGCGCATAGGTAGGGTATGCGAAATTCTTGCACAGGAGGATAACACGACAGGATACTCCTCATTGAAGGTGCATATCGAGCGCAACGAGGATGTTCGCTCGGTAGTGTCGCTCATAAACGACACGGTGGAGATGCGCCAATTCATCGAGACAATACCTTCGATGAACGATATCTTTATCCGAGCCGTCAATGGTACGCTATAAGAGGCTATTAGCCATTAGCTAACTATAAAAAGAGTATAAAGAAGCCATTAGCCATAGGCTATTGGCTAAAAGCAAATGAAAAAATGAGAAACATTGGTCTAATAATAGGTCGCGAGTATCGCGAGAGAGTATTCAAAAAGTCGTTCCTTATAACGACGATAGTGATGCCGTTGCTGATGATTGCAATGGGTGCGGCACCAACACTTATCATGGAGTTCGCAGATAGCGAAACCAAGAAGATCACCGTAATTGACGAGAGTGGCATAATAGCCCCGAAACTAACCTCTGACGAGGAGGTGGTATTCGAGCTCTCGGACAAGGACCTTCAACAGTCGCTTGTCGAGGCCTCGCAAAACGAGGATAACTTCGGCGTACTGCACATAGGCAAGGATATCATATCCAACCCTAACGACGCACGCCTCTACACCTCTGCCTCGTCGTCGATAATGCTCGAAGATGCCATTGCCGACCAAATCGAAGCGGTTATAGAGAGTGAGCGTTTGAAGAGTTACAACATCGAAAATATAAACGAGATACTCGAAAAGGTTAAGGCAGATGTACACCTCACAACATTCCGCACCGACAAAGACGAGGAGTCGTCGGCTTCGTCGGCAGCAGCCTCGTCGCTCATAGGTATGATTCTCGGCTTTATGCTCTACTTCTTCCTTGCGATATACGGCTCGATGGTTATGCAGAGCGTTATTGACGAGAAGTCGTCGCGCATCTTGGAGGTTATGGTCTCTACGGTACGTCCTTTCGAGATGTTGATGGGAAAGGTGCTTGGCGTAGCAGCCGTAGCAGCGACACAAGTTGTGGTATGGGGAGTGTTGATAGTGTTGCTCAGCTCGGTTATACTCCCTGCCATAATGCCTGAAAATATCCTTGCCGGCGTGGAACAGGTGCAGGCAGGCGGTGATGTGGCAGCACTCGCCACACAGCAAGATGTCTCACCCGAGATGCTTACGGCTATGGCCTCCATACTCGATACGGGAAGTATCGCTATAATGATAGGCACGGTATTGCTCTTCTTCGTGGGTGGCTTCTTGCTCTACGCATCGCTATACGCAGCTATCGGTTCGAGTGTCGATGAGGCACAAGATGCACAGCAGCTGACTATCCCCGTAACGCTCCCTATAATTGCCGCCTTCATCGTGATAATGCTCATTATGAAGGATCCGAACTCGCCCGTAGTATTCTGGTGTTCGATGATTCCTTTTACCTCGCCAATAGTTATGGTGGCTCGTATTCCGAGCGGTATCCCTGCGTGGGAGATTATCCTCTCGCTGGTTCTCCTCTACGCAACCTTCGTGGCGTGTATCTGGGCAGCAGCAAAAATCTATAAGGTGGGTATCTTTATGCACGGCACAAAGCCTTCGTTCAAGGAGTTGTGGCGTTGGTTGAAGTACTATCCTCCTCTCACCTAAACAAAGTGAGTGTCTAAAAATTTTTAGACACTCACTTTGTTATTAAACGCTGTATAACAAGAGGCATTTCAAAGCCTGCGAGGCGTTGAATGCGGAGCATACTCGGCGTATGTGAGCAATTCAATGTCCGAAGCGTAACGCAGAAATCGCCTTGTTAGACGGCTTCTTTGTTTTTCCCTTTTCCATCTTATTCGAAGTTGTATAACAAGAGGGATTTCAAGGCTTGCAAGGCGTTGAATGCGGAGCATACTTGACGTATGTGAGCAATTCAACGTCCGAAGCGTAACGCAGAAATCACCTTGTTAGACAGCTTCTTTGTTTTTTGGGGTGGCTATATAGAGATATCCACAATCTCAAGCTTCATAATGCCGGCAGGAACATTCACATCAACGATATCGCCCTTCTTCTTGCCAAGCAGAGCCTTTGCAATAGGGGTGCTGATGGAGAGTTTTCCCTCACGATGGTTTGCCTCATTCTCCGACACGATGGTATAGACCATTTCGCGTTTGAGGTTGTGGTTAAAGAGTGTTACACGGCTCAAAATCTGAACCTTATCCTTCTGAATCTTGCTCTCGTCGATAACGCGCGAGTTGGCAAGCGTAGCCTCCAACTGTGCAATACGCATTTCGAGCAAGCCCTGCGCCTCACGAGCTGCATCATACTCGGCATTCTCCGACAAATCACCCTTGTCACGAGCCTCGGCAATAGCCGCAGAGGCTGCCGGACGCTCAACGGCACGCATGTGGTCCAACTGCTTCTTCAACTTTTCGTAACCCTCGGCTGTAAGATAGTTAATTGTACTCATAATCTTCTCTATTTTTTATATATTTTCTCTCTTGCAAAAACAAAAAAATAAAGAATTTCAACCCCTGTTAAAGATTGAAACCCTGCATTTAGATGTGCAAAGGTAACTCTTTTTTTTGAATTACCAAAAATTATGCACTTTCCATCTCTTTCGGCTGCAACCGTCGTCTCCACATCAGTTGCAACCACTCACTACAATCGTCTCTTCTGCTTCAATTCGAGAGTAAAGTCCTTCTCCCCCTGAAAAACCTCCTCATAAACATCTCCAAACGGCGAGGTCGTGCGGACACGGATTGTCGAGTTTAACGAATCACGCTTGGCACGGAACATATGTTGAGAGTTGTTGCGCCCGAAACGAGGTTTGTTCCTCGCGTTTTTATAGTGGAAGGAGTGAGAGGTTACCAAGTAGAGCGGGTCGGTATGATAGACACGTCTTACACGCAACTTCTTGTCGTTCTCGAAGACCTCAATCTTCGACTTTGGCTCCGTGCCCCAATAGTTTACATAGACGAAGTTGTCGAAACCCTTGGTGTAGTTGGTAAAGTTCTTCGGGTACTCTCGATAGAGGTTCTCCATATCCTGATTTTCGCGGCAATACTTCGCCACGCTGCTCATATCATAGACACGGAAAGGCTTGCGACCATCGGCATAGGAGTAGGGGTACCACTTCATCTTCTTGCCCTCAATCTCCATAACCTCAAAACCTGCATCGGCACCACCATTATGTATTAAGCGATAGCCGTGATATCCTCTACCCCAGCTATCGCCTGAGGTGGAGGCTACGGCGTGCTCGGTGATATTCTGCATCTCCTTATTACTCTTGGTTATGCGACGTATCCAAGTGCTCGAAGTCATAAAATGGACACTCTTAAAATCTTTGAAACAATTTACGAGAGAATCTACCTGCTCACGATGGGTGAATCGGCGTGAAACCCTACCCTTCGAGCCCGGCCATATTGCAGCATTGTGCATACAGACAACCACCGGCCGGCTCTTATCCTTAACGAGAGCGAGGTCCTTGCGCAACCATTCGAGTTGGTCGGCAGTAACGAAGCTATCAAAGTTGCACTTGCCGACAATCTCCGCAGGGTATCTGCCATTTCCGGGCTCATTGCGGAACACCGAATTATCCAACACCACATAGTGCACATTTCCGATATTCAGCGAGTAGTATTTCGGACCACAACCCATCGTGTAGATACGCTCCGCCTCATAGTCGGTCAAACCCTTACACGGCACCGAGCCATCGTTGTCGTTGCCACCCATAACCGTATATAACATTGTCGGATAGCGCATCATCGCTATCGTCGAAACAGCATCGCTGACATCAAACTCACGAGAGTACCAATTTCTGTTCCAGCTGATATCGCCAAGCAGGAATGTATAGACAGGTATCGAGTCCTTAACCTCCTCAACAACGCTCTTCACGGCAGGAACTATTTTGCGCTTGAACTGCACGACATCATCATTACTGTTTTGAAGTCGCAGATTTGAGAGATAGAGCACTCGGTGGTTCTTATTATCTCGCTTGACAAGGTGAAAATCGTGTCGCTCCTGAACGTCGTGACGCTTTTTCAATGGAGCCCAGAAGGTCGGAAGCATACGCTTGCGGCACGTAGGCTCATAGCCCGACGGAGTTATCACAAAAACGCTCTGCTGCACCTTATGCGAAGATATTGCATACCTACCCAAAGAGTCAGTCAAAACGATATGTACGCCATCTGACACGCCTACATTGGGCACTCCTACGCCATCACACAGCACTCGGCCGCATATCGTTATAGAGTCCGTTTCCGGCTTCGACTTTGCCTCAACAAAAGCAACGCCCATGACCAAAAACACAACCACCAACACACCTCTTAAATACTCCTTCATACCAACACTCCTGTTTTGGGGGTTATCTACTCCTGCGAATAGACGACCTGCTTGGTTTCAAAAAATTCCTCTCCAAAAAACTCCACAATATCGTACCTCTCCCAGCGACGATGCGACAAGCGCAACTCCTCCGTCAAATCGCCACCCTTCAAATAGAGTATGCCGTTGGCGAGTGTTCCTCGCTTGCCCCGAACAATCAAACCCTTTATCCACTTCACAAAGGTCGGCATATCGGTAACGGCTCGGGAAACGACGTAGTCGAACTTCGCCTTTAACTGTTCAACACGCCCATTCACGGTCCGGATATTCTTGATGCCCACAGCCTCGCAAACGCCCTCGACAACCCTAATCTTCTTGCCTATCGAGTCGCACGCCACAAACTCCGCCTGCGGAAACATTATGGCAAGAGGTACCGACGGAAAGCCTCCGCCACAACCCACATCAAGAATCTTTGCACCAGCCTCAAAGCGGCACACCTTGGCTATTGCCAGCGAGTGCAGAATGTGGTGAAGGTATATCTGCTCCATATCCTTGCGGGAGACAACATTTAT
>JAZNHC010000047.1:0-23984 GCA_045576755.1 Alistipes sp. | reverse complement strand
CCTACATATTCGACACTATTGCCGAGGTATTCCGCAACTACGGATTTGCCTCTATCGAAACTCGTTCGATGGAGAATCTCTCTACCCTTATGGGTAAGTATGGCGAGGAGGGAGACAAACTCCTCTTCAAGATTCTCAATTCGGGTGATTTCGGCTCGGGACTCAACGATGAGGAGGTACGCCAGGCTCACCGCATCTGCGAGAAGGGTTTGCGCTATGATTTGACCGTTCCGTTTGCGCGCTATGTCGTGCAGCACCAAAACGAGATAACCTTCCCGTTCAAGCGCTATCAGATTCAGCCCGTATGGCGTGCGGATCGCCCACAGAAGGGTCGTTATCGCGAGTTCTATCAGTGCGATGTCGATATTATCGGCTCGCGTTCGCTATTGAACGAGGTGGAACTGATTTCGATCGTGGAGCGTGTATTCGGCAAACTTGGCATCAATGTAGTGTTGAAGTTGAACAACCGCAAAGTACTCTACGGCATCGCCGAGGTTATGGGCCACGCTGACAAGATGATAGATATCACGGTAGCCATCGACAAGCTCGAAAAGATTGGTTTGGACAACGTAAAGGCCGAGCTCTCGGAGCGTGGCATCGAGGCGGAGGCTGTGGCAAAGTTGGAGCCTATCCTCACTTTGAGTGGCTCGACAGAGGAGAAGTTGGCACAGCTCGAGACCATCCTCGCCACAAGCGAGACCGGTTTGAAGGGCGTAGAGGAGTTGCGCACCGTATTCTCGGCAGCGAAGGCTCTCGGCATTGAGTTGGATGTTGAGTTGGATCTCTCGTTGGCTCGTGGTTTGAACTACTACACAGGCGCAATCTTCGAGGTTAAGGCGAAGGACTTTGCTATCGGCTCTATATGCGGAGGTGGTCGCTACGACAACTTGACGGGCATCTTCGGTATGCCTGATGTGTCGGGTGTGGGTATCTCATTTGGCGCAGACCGTATCTACGATGTTATGGTAGGTCTCGATTTGTTCCCTGCCAATGTATCCTGCTTGACAAAGGTGCTCTTCATAAACTTGGGCGAGGCAGAGGGATTAGCGTCGTTGCGTTGCGCAAAGGCTTTGCGTGATGCAGGTATCTCGACCGAGGTTTACCCCGATTCCGCGAAGATGAAAAAGCAGATGGAGTACGCCAACCGCCGTCAGATTCCGTATGTCGTAATTATCGGCAGCAACGAGTTGGCAGAGGGCAAGGCGACTATCAAGAATATGACAACAGGCGAACAGAGCCTCGTGGCATTTGACGAAATTGCAGATTTTATCAAATAATCCAAGTTCCTTTTATGGGAAACTCGCCCCTCACTACCACTCCTTCGGCTACATTTGCCGATAGTAAACCTCACTACGCACTCCTCGACGGTTTGCGAGGTGCAGCGGCTTTGATGGTTGTATGGTACCACTTTTTCGAGGGTTTTGCCTTTGCTGAGGGTACGGCTATCACAACCTTCAACCACGGGCATTTGGGAGTGGATCTGTTCTTTATGATATCCGGTTTTGTGATTAGCTACGCATACGACGATCGTTGGAACAGCGCACACAACCGCCTAACACTCAAAGATTTCTTCAAGCGACGACTTATCCGTCTGCACCCGATGCTCATTATGGGCGCAATAATCGGTTTTGTAACATTCTGCTTGCAAGGAGGCGTAAAGTGGGACGGTACACCTACTCCGATGTCGTGGTCATTGGTGGCGTTGGTGCTTACGATGTTCTTCATCCCTGCCTACCCGGGTGCATCGTACGATCTGCGTGGTAATGGCGAGATGTTCTCGCTGAATGGTCCGAGTTGGTCGCTCTTCTTCGAGTATTTGGGCAACATAATATACGCGCTCGTCATCCGTCGCTTGGGCAATCGAGCTTTGGCGATACTTACTACTGTGCTGGGCGTGGCGTGGTGTTGGTTTGTTACAACTGATGTCTCGGGTTACGATATGATTGGCATTGGCTGGACACTCGACACGGTCAATTTCTTCGGTGGATTGCTCAGAATGCTGTTCCCATTCTCGTTGGGAATGCTTATGGCACGCAACTTTATACCTGTGAAGATCAAGGGTATCTTCTGGATTGCGTGGGCGGTACTCTTCGGTCTCTTCTCGGTACCTGCATTTGCAAAGTGTGGCACAATAAGCCTCAATGGTGTATATGAGTTCGCCTGCATACTGTTTGTATTTCCTGCTATCGTATGGTTTACTGCTTCGGGCGAAACCACGAACAAATTTTCGTCAGCCATCTGCAAGTTCTTGGGCGATATATCCTATCCGCTATACATTGTGCACTATCCGGTGATGTATCTCTTCTATGCTTGGCTTATCGAGAACAAACTCTATACACTTAGCGAGACTTGGCACGTAGTGATAATTGTCTTTGCTATCAACATTGCGCTTGCATACGCCAGCCTGAAGCTCTACGACGAGCCTGTACGTCGCTGGCTTACAAAGCGTTTTATAAAGACAAAATAGAATAATTTTGAGCTATGGAATCATTGGGATTTATCGAATGGTGTCTGGAAAACCTGAACTATTGGACCATCACGCTTCTGATGGCCATCGAGAGTTCGTTCATCCCATTCCCGAGCGAGGTGGTTGTTCCGCCTGCTGCATATAAAGCTGCTGCGAGTGGTGAGCTGAATATATGGTTGGTTATCTTCTTTGCCACAGTGGGTGCACTGATCGGTGCACTCGTAAACTACTATCTTGCAGTCTGGCTCGGTAGACCAATAGTATATAAGTTCGCAAACAGTCGCATAGGGCATATGTGTCTGCTCGACGAGCAGAAGGTCGTAAAGGCTGAGGAGTTCTTCGTGCGCTACGGAGTGGCAGCAACACTCATAGGTCGTCTTGTACCTGCCGTACGTCAGCTCATCTCCATTCCGGCAGGTTTAGCTCGTATGAATATTGCCAAATTTGCACTCTTCACTGCTATTGGTGCAGGAGCGTGGAACTGCGTATTGGCAGCGCTTGGTTATTTCCTCGAGGCCGTTGTTCCCGAAGAGCAACTTATCGCAACCGTAACCAAGTATAGTCACGAAATCGGTTACGGCATCATGGCAGTTGTGGCTATTGCGCTCGGAATTATCATCTACAAGGGAGTTAAGAAATAACAAACTGTAATGAGACATTTTGCTCTGATAGGTTTTCCGCTGGGACACTCGTTGTCGAGGGTCTACTTTACCGAGAAATTCTCGCGTGAGGGGATCGACGGTGAGTACTCGTTATTGCCTATGGAGAGTGCTGATGAAATTCTCCTACACTGCTCGCAATTATCAGGTTTCAACGTCACAATACCGCACAAGCAAGCCATTATGCCGCTACTTACCGACATTTGCGAGGAGGCACAAGAGATAGGAGCCGTAAACTGCGTGAAGGTTTGCAAGGATGGTCGATTGGTCGGATATAACACAGACATTGTCGGCATCCTCAAATCGTTAGAGGGTGTAGCACTGAAGGGTACGAAAGCCATAGTCCTCGGCACAGGCGGTGCATCGAAGGCGGTGCAATATGTTCTTCGCAAAGGTGGCGCAGAGGTCAAGGTCGTGTCGCGCTCACGAGGCTCGGCAGATCTAACATACAACGATTTGAGCGAGGAGTTAATACGTAAGCATCGGCTTATCGTGAACACCACTCCACTCGGGATGTACCCAAATATCGACACCGCACCCGAACTGCCCTACTTGGCACTAACTGCCGAGCATACACTATTCGATTGCGTATACAATCCACGCGACACCAAATTCCTGAAACTTGGAGCCGAGCACGGCGCTCGCACCATAGACGGAATAACAATGTTCCACGCTCAGGCCGAAGCTGCGTGGAACATCTGGAACAGTGATCTCGAATAGTTTGCTATCCGATAATATACTTGCCTATCTTAGGTATCTTCTGCACGAGGACTGCAATTATCGTCGAGCCGACAAATCCGAGTATTGCAGCCAAAAGTATCTCTACAGGAGTGGTCCATACACCCAGGCTTCCGTCAAGACCTAAGCCCAACCATTCGCGGATTGCTCCGCTAATTGGTACCAACACCAGCAGATGCAATAGGTAGATACCATAACTCGCCTTCGACACGGGTAGCAGAACCTTACGGTAGAAACCTCCGCTACACTTTATCTTCTTGAAAATAATTATCCAGGCAATCGTCATCAGTGCAACACCAATGGTGTCGTTGCACCACGTTGTCTCCCACCACATAGCCTTCTCGACCAAGCCCGTTGCCGGAAATTCGCCTTGTGTCATCTCGAATACTCGACGCAGGAATCCTCCAAAGACCACGGCAAAGCCTGCGAGGTAGGCAGGGACAGCTATAGCCAGGCTCTTCTTCCAAGATAATTCTCCCACGAAACGACGAAAGTACAAGCCGAGGAGTAGGTAACCGATAAAGCCGCTAATATAGTAGAAAGTGCCGTAGCTGTTCCAACTACACTCGCCCCAAAGCGGTGTGAGTGCGTGGCGCGGAAGTCCCGATACGCCATATAGCATCTTCATCTGTTCGTAGCCACCCGATACTACATCTCGAATAAGCGGAATGGTTGTCGTAAAGAGCCATATAGCGAGGTACACCTGCAATTCGCGCTTGCCAACCTTCTCTGCCCAAGGCGAGAGCAACGGCATAAGCAGATATACTCCTATCAACATATAGACAAACCATAGGTGACCTGCTGCATAATTAAAATTAAGCAATAAGTTTTGAAAGTTCTCCACAGGGCTACCCCACGCATGGGCATATACTACACTCCACAATGCAAATGGCACCAATACACGCACCGCACGACGGCGCAGAAACTCTCCCGAAGAGTAGTGCAGAGGGAACTGCAAATAGCTCGAAGCTACAATAAACAAAGGTACGCACGCGCGAACGAGTGAGCAGAACAGCGATGTCCAATATGCATCCATTTCGGTTAGGATCTGCGCACCCTCACCGCCAAGATAGAACGGCTCGGTAGCGTGAACAATCAGAACCATAAAACAAGCTGCAACACGCATCCAATCCACCCAAACAATACGATTTTCAGCCTTGAGTTGAGTCATAATAGCATTATTCGTTGTTATTTAAGTCAAAGATAATGATTTTTACCTTACTCAACAAAAATAGTTGCTATTTATGGCAATTTATACTATATTTGCACCAACAAAAGGAAAGATGCAGGAGTGGTTGAACTGGCCCGCCTGGAAAGCGAGTAAACCCCAAAAGGGTTTCGGGGGTTCGAATCCCCCTCTTTCCGCAGCAAAAAAGAGAAGCAACAAAATCGCCTCTCTTTTTTGCTGCGGTAACCGTTCGAATCCTGCTGCAATGTAATTCTACTTGTATCTTAAGCTATTTTTTCTTATCTTTGTATGGAGAAACCCATATTAAATCAAAAATGCCATGAAACGTACTATTCTATCTGCTCTACTACTTTCGTTGCTCGCGATCATTGCTCAGGCGCAAACATCGCAAAAAAGAGTTGGCTGGGACGAGGAGCCCATCACCCTACTCGGTGATATCGAGAAGGTAACTGTTTGCGAATATGCGATTAAGGATGTATTCGGAGAGATAGTAGCCGACAAGGCTATCGGCAACAAAGTCGTATACACATTCAATGCAGATGGAAATGTAGATACAAAGGAGGTCTACGATGAAAGTAATGCACTTCTCCACAAATATTGCTTCCAATACACCCCTAATTTATATACATTCTGCAAGACAAAGCTCGATCAGTCATCGAACATCGAGTGGAAACGACTCTACAAGTTCTCGCAGCAAGGTAATATCATCGAGGAGACAGAGTACGGTAGCGACGGATCGTTGCTATGGAAAGATATATATCACTACGACGCAAACGGCAACAAGAGCCAATACGCCGAGTACCGCAGCAACGGCTCGTTGGGTAGCAGAACTCTCTACAAGTACGACGATAAGAACAATCTGATAAATCAGTCGCTATACAATGGTAACGGCGAACTCAACTCTAAGATTTTAAACAAATACGACAACTCGGGCAAACTTATAGAGAAGTGTTACTACAATGGTCTTGGCGTATTGTCGGGCAAATTATGCTACGTCTATGACAACGCAGGACGACTGAAAGAGGAGGTCGCCTACTCAAATGACGGCACTATAAAACAAAAGATTGTCAATACATACGACGCAAACGGCAATATCATCGATATTACTTATTACGAAGGCGGCAACCAAGTAGGCGAACAGATAGTATACCAATACAACAGCACCAACCAGATCACCACCAAGATATGCTATAACAGCAACAAAGTGGTTGTGCTGAAGGAGCAATACAATTATAACTCTGCCGGTAAAATGTCGGAGCATATCGAGTATGGCGACAATGACACAATTAGCACCAAAACCATCTTCGAATATGACGATAAAGGTAATCTTGTTAAGATATCACTATTCCGTAGCGAAATTATGATTCCGATACATTGCAAAGAGTTTAAAATCATCTATCGATAGAGTTTATCGAAAAGCGCCACAACGAAAAAGATGCCGAGTAGATCGGCATCTTTTTCGTTGTTTATATTGACTGCTCGTCCTACAGCAAGAATTTCAGAAGGAATAGAGCTGCAAGGATATAAGTACCAAGTGCAACCTGACGAGCCTTTCCGCTACCGAGGTGGATAAGCACATAGCTCAACACTCCGAAGATGATACCGTCCGAGATACTATAAGCTAACGGCATCATAATGATACAGATAAATGCAGGTATAGCCTCCAAGTAGTTGTTAAAATCAATTTTCGACACGCCCGACATCATCATAACGCCCACCAAGATAAGCGCCGGTGCTGTTGCTGCACTTGGCAACGAAAGGAAGAATGGTGCAAAAAATAGACACAAGAGGAAACACAAAGCGGTAACAGTAGCTGTCAAACCACTGCGTCCACCCTCCGAAACGCCGGCTGCACTCTCGACATAGGTACCTACAGTGCTGGTGCCGAGTATAGCACCTGCGGTAGTTCCGATAGCATCGCACATGAATGCCTGTTTCATACGCAATATATTGCCATCCTTATCCAACAAATTTGCTTTCGACGAGACACCAATAAGAGTTCCGATGGTATCGAACAAGTCGATAAACAACATCGTAAAGACTACGATAAACATATCCTTCGAGAGAATCTGAGTCCACTCAAATTGGCAAAAGATTGGTTTGATGCTCGGTGGCAAGCTCACAAATCCTTCGAACTTGGTTACGCCCATAGGTATTCCGATAAGAGCTGTAACAATAATACCGATAAGCAATGCTCCGCGTACCTTGCAGACAAGGAGTATCGAAGTGAGTATCAGGCCAATGATAGAGAGAAGTGTTACAGGTGAATTGATCTTACCCAATGTAACAAGCGTAGCATCACTCGACACGATAAGGTCTGCATTCTGCAAACCAATGAAGGCAATAAACAGACCGATACCCACTGATATAGACTCACGTAGGCAACGTGGCAAGGCGTGAACAATCTTCTCGCGCAAGTTGGTTACAGTAAGCAGGATAAATACCAAACCCTCGATCAATACCGCTGTCAATGCAAATTGCCATGAATAGCCCATTGTTAGACAGATGGTATAGGCGAAAAATGCATTCAAGCCCATACACGGAGCCAACGCAAACGGCAACTTCGCGTAGATACCCATCAACAGCGTAGGGATAACTGCTGCCAATACTGTTGTTGTGAACAGTGCGCCTTTATCCATACCTGTAACCGATAGGATATTAGGGTTTACGGCGAGGATGTACGCCATTGTAAGGAATGTTGTCAAACCGGCAATAATCTCGGTCTTCACATTTGTAACGCTCCTGTCGAACCCAAAGAGCTTGTTTAACATTGTATTATAAGTTTAAGTTACTTCTCATTTTTTCGCGAGAAAATATCAAATGCGTAGCTTGCGCCAACTCGTATTTGATGATAGGGCCAATCCTTAAAGCCCACCTGATGCGACAAACGCAACGATAGATCGCCTATGCGGTATGAGAGGTTTGTTTTCAGAGTCATTGGTCTATCGCCATCACGCTCCCAACCTGCATAACCGCCAAAACAGGTATCGATGGTAAATTTTCGGTACGTATAGGCGAGCATAGCACCATACATTACGGCATCATTTTGTCGTCCATTGTCGGTCTGCCAGCAGAGAAAGCCCGAATTTGCTGCTATACGCAAATTATGCACACCATCTGCAAAATCGAAACCTCGACCTATTGCAACATCGAAGAAGTAGCCCGGCGCATCGTAGCATCGTCCCTTCGAAAATTGATTTGCCGAGGCCGTTTTCAGCACGGCACGTGCCGTCACATCGAGATAGTGTCGCTCTTGGCTCAGAATACGAACATCTGCCGAAACATAAAGGTCACCCGAATCCATACCTTGCAAATCGCCTTCGTAAGGCAAACGACGCAATGCATTCACCTCCGCCGAGGTATAGAAGTACTCGAATAGCGGCATCCACACCGTCAGGTTCGCCTTGGGGGTAAAAAGCGGAATGGTCAGCTTGGCAAAGAGGTCTCCCGTAATATCGTCTGCTACATTGCCCGTAGTCGTACCGAGGAAGCAGTCACCATAGAGTTCGAGTTTCAGTTCGGACGAGGTGCGTCCATCAAGCATATCGGGAACGGGAAATGCGTTAGGTCCGAAATAGGCCGGTCCAATCTTCGAAGGGACACTCAAATTTGGTCTTTCGATATCGGTCTGAGCGTACACAACAGTCGTCACCAATACGGCAACAACCCCAAAAAGGTATTTCCTCGCTCGCCCCATACCCTATTCCATACGCGCAGTTACATCTGATTGACAAATAGACTCTACAAAGATACAAAAACAATATGTAAATATCGAATTTTTTGCTACCTTTGTGAAGTTATGCGTGTATTGATTGCAATATTGATGTTTTTACTCGGAGGATTCACCTTCGAAAACGTTGATATTCTACCCACCACAAGCAACTCTAAGAGTGTAATTGTCGATACTCATCGTGAGCAGATAAAGTGCTGTCATAGACACAATATCGATGCTGAGCGTACTACGACGGTGGTTGTTCCATCAGCCCGCAGCGTCACATCCAACCTTTCGCGACAAGGACAACAGCGACAACTACACTTCGCTTTTATTGCGCGTTTCACGACAAACACAAATTATCCAACTACCATATTTATTCACAGCTTGCGTTCGTGCGCTCGCTCTGTGGATCTATACCTATATATACTTTGTCGGTTACGACTGTGATTGCACCCCACCTCTAAAACCCAAAAATCGCAATCACAAATAAAATTCGTAATTATCAAAGTAAATTTTTAAGAAAAATGGATATCAAAGATTTCAACGAGGCACTCTATGCCTCGTCTAACGGCGTTTTGGTTGAGCGTCGTAAAAGCATTATTGTACCTGCATTGACACTCTTGGTGGGCATCGCAATTCTTGTAGGAAATTACTTTATCGATAATGGCGCAGATTCCAATAACCTCAAGTCCGCTCTTGTACTTACAGGTGGAGTTATATCATTAGTGGGAATTGCACTCTGCGGCGTATCTATCTTCGGTGGCGGAGCACCTTATCACAATGGCGATAAGTGCTTCTTGGTGCGCAAACAATTCTCATTCGACAAAGAGCAGCGCGACGTGGTTATCAAAGCTGTAGAGTCATGTGATAAGTTGGCTCTCGAAGCTATTGACGAGAGCGACATTGCCGGTCTATCGGTCATCTGTTACTACTCGCCCCGCAGCAAATTCTGCGCTATGCAGGCATTTGCCTATGATGAGTTCGTCTACAAAGGAATAACATCGCTGAAAATCAATCAATAAAGTCTGATGATTTTTGCAGCAAACGGGTGTCCAAAATAGTTTTGGGCACCTTTTTTTCTGGATCCAAACAAAAAGAGACACCCACAGCATATCCGCAAAGTATTTTAAGCAGACGAGAGCAAGGCGCACAAGAAATCCGCCTGCGCAGTTTACTTTACGTAAATGAGCAGGCGGATTATCGAAGTATAACGCAGCTATCGCTGCTTAAAATTCATTTTTTATTAGCGTATATTTTGAGCGATTAAATTTTGTGCCAAACGAAAAAGCGAGTCCGCAGCATAGTAGACCTATGTGAGGAACTCGCTTATTGAAGAGCGGTGCAAAATTTACCGCTAAAAATATGCGCTATGCGCCGAAGTTATCGTAAAGAATATTCTCCGGTGGCACTCCAAGTGAGTCAAGAAGTTTCTCAACCGCACCGACCATCATTGGAGGTCCACACATAAGGTAGATACATCCCTCTGGATCCTCGTGGTTCTTGAGATAGTTCTCAAAGAGAACGTTGTGAACAAATCCCACCTTGTAATCTACACCCTTAGCATCCGCCTCCGGATCCGGACGGTCAAGAGCAAGGTTGAACTTAAAGTTAGGGAATTCGCGCTCGATCTCTGCATAATCCTCCAAATAGAATGCCTCCTTGAGCGAACGTGCACCATACCAGAACGTTACAGGACGCTTAGTCTTCTCGGTCTTGAACAAATGCATAATGTGTGAACGCATAGGCGCCATACCTGCACCACCACCAATAAAGATAAGCTCCTGGGTATCAGGCAAGTTATCCGGCAAGAAGAACTCTCCATAAGGGCCCGACATGGTAATCTTATCGCCCGGCTTGAGCGAGTAGATATACGACGAGCAGACTCCCGGATTAACCGGCAGCATCTTGCGATCCGGACCAAATGGAGGGGTTGCGATACGAACATTCAGACGAATAATATCGCCCTCGGCAGGGTATGTAGCACACGAATATGCACGTACCTGAGGTTCTGGGTTTACCATCTTCAAGTCGCGAAGACCAAACTTAACCCAATCCTCCTCGTACTGAGGATCAACGTCGATATCTTTGTAATCGACAGTGATTGCAGGAACGTCAATCTGGATGTAACCACCCGAACGGAAGTTGAGGTGCTCGCCCTCAGGCAACTTCACCACAAACTCCTTGATAAAGGTCCCAACATTGTGGTTCGAGATAACCTCGCACTCCCACTTCTTGATGCTGAGCACCGAGTCAGGAACTGCGATCTTCATATCCTCTTTAACCTTCACCTGGCAACCCAAACGCCAATTGTCGCGGAGCTGCTTACGGTTGAAGAAACCGGTCTCGGTAGGAAGAACCTCGCCGCCACCCTCCAAAACCTGGCACTTGCACTGTCCGCAGGCACCCTTACCACCGCAAGCCGATGGGAGGAAGATGTCTGCTGTAGCGAGTGTTGCGAGGAGGTTACCACCGGCCTCAACCTCAACGACCTTCTTGCCGTTGTTGATGTCGATGGTTACATTGCCCGACGAAGTCAGTTTAGCCTTTGCAAAGAGCAACAGTGCCACCAAAAGGAGTGTTACTGCAAGAAAGGCAACAATTGCAACAATAATTACTTTTACCATCTTTTTTTACTCTGATTAAAGGTTTACAACTGAATACCCGAGAATATCATAAATGCGATACCCATAAGGCCTGTGATAATAAATGCGATACCCGGGCCCTTCAATGCAGCAGGAATATGCGAGTAGGCAAGACGCTCGCGGATGGCTGCCATCATAACAATAGCAATCCACCAGCCGAGTCCCGAGCCAAAACCGTATACTACCGACTCGCCAACATTGCGAATCTCACCTGCACCTACCATCTGCTGCATAAACAACGAGCCACCCATAATGGCGCAGTTTACAGCGATGAGAGGAAGGAAAATACCGAGCTGGTTGTAGAGTGTTGGCGAGAACTTCTCGACTATCATCTCCACCAACTGCACAAATGCTGCGATAACGGCGATAAAGACGATGAACGAGAGGAACGACAAATCTACACCCTCAACCAATGCATTAGGAGCCAAAACATACTCATTCAAGAGGTAGTTCAAAGGCACAGTCATAGTCTGCACAAAGGTTACGGCAAGACCAAGACCAAGAGCCGTCTTAACATTCTTGGATACGGCAATATAGGAGCACATTCCGAAGAAGAATGCGAAGACCATGTTGTCGATAAAGATCGAACGAATAAATAAATTCAATGTTTCCATAATCTATCCTCCTATTTCTCCTGTAAGTTAGTGTTAATTGTACGGTGGATCCAGATAATGCAGCCTACGATGATCAAAGCCATCGGTGGGAACAACATCAAACCGCAGTTTGCGTAGCCAAGCTCGTAAAGGCCCAACTTCTCGAAGATTGGATAGCCAAACAACGAGCCCGAGCCGAGCAACTCGCGAAAGAATGCCACGATAACGAGAATCAAGCCGTAACCAGCACCATTACCAATACCATCAAGGAACGAGTCCCAAGGCTTGTTCTGCAAGGCAAACGCCTCGACACGGCCCATCACGATACAGTTAGTAATAATCAGACCGACATAGACCGACAACTGCTTCGATACATCGTAAACAAATGCCTTCAACACCTGGTCCACCAAGATAACCAACGAAGCGATTACAACCAACTGCACGATAATACGGATACGCGAAGGTACACCCTTACGCAAAATCGACATCACCAAGTTGGCAAACGCTGTAACTACCATTACCGACAAACCCATAACAATAGCAGGTTTGAGTTGCACGGTAACGGCCAATGCCGAACAGATACCGAGTATCTGAACGATGACAGGGTTATTTCCGCTGAGCGGAGCTGTCAAATTTTTCAAACTCTTACTTGCCATTGTTCTCTGTGTTTAATTCGTTAGACACCTGCTGCTCGGCAGCCGCCTTCACAGCCGCAAAATATGGCTGGTACGATGCCAAGCAATCCTTAATCATAGCCGACACACCATTCGAAGTCTTTGTACCACCGGTGATGGCATCAACCTCGTGTGGATTATTCTTGTCTGCACCGCCCTTCTTCAAGGTGATACCTACAAGTTCCTCGCCCTCGAATACGGTCTTACCGGGATACATAGCCTGATGCTTTGCAGTGGTAATCTCCGCACCCAAGCCCGGAGTCTCACCCGAGTGGTCGAGTACGATACCCTTAACGGTATTCATATCCGAAGCCAAAGCGATATAGCCCCAAATTGGACCCCAAAGACCTGCTCCATACAAAGGCACTACAACGCTACCGTCCTTAGCCTTGAAGATTGGGAACTTGCCCGCATCGCGAGTATCCTTGACACTCTGCAATGCATCGAATACCTTCTGAACGTCGTTCTCCACGACTGCACCATTGGCATCGAGCAACAAAGCCTCTGCTACAACATCGTTATACTGTGTGGTTGCTACATCATGTCCGAGAGCCTTCACAATCTGAGTCTTCTTCTCGTTGAGAATATTCTCATCCTGATAAGGCTTCAAGCCGAGAGCAGCCAACGAGAGGAGCACAGCCACGATAACCACCATCACTACCGAGTAGATGATGATATATACATTACTATTTGTATTTACTTTCATAGCCTATTCCTCCCTATTTAACAGTTTTAACACGATTCTTGCGACGACGGATGTTCGCCTCAACTACGAAGTAATCAACAAGTGGAGCCAACGCATTCATAAAGAGAATCGAAAGCATCATACCCTCTGGATATGCAGGGTTGATCTCACGAATCATGATTGCGAGAGCACCTGTCAAGAAACCTACGATATACTTACCTGTCGAAGTCTGTGCCGAAGTTACAGGGTCAGTTGCCATAAAGACTGCACCGAAGGCGAAACCACCAACAAGCAGGTGCATATAAGGCTCAACGCCTTGCGAGCTGATTGCACCAACCTCGAAGTATGAGAAGGTGTAAGCCATAGCCAAACCGCCGACAAATACCGAAATCATAGTCTTCCACGAAGCAACGCCTGTGTAGAGGAGAATAGCTGCACCGATGAGGATTGCCAAGGTCGAAGTCTCACCGAACGAACCCGGGATAAATCCGAGGAACGCATCGAGAGCTGACCACTGCATCTCTCCCTTGGTAGCCAACTGCTCCAAAGCGGTTGCACCTGTCTGCGCATCAGTTGCGCCAAACATCTTCCAAGTCGAGTACCAAACGGTCTCACCCGACATCTGTGGAGTGTAGGCGAAGAACACGAATGCACGAGCCAAGACAGCAGGGTTAAATACGTTCATACCGGTACCACCGAAGATCTCCTTACCAAAGATTACGGCGAATGCGGTACCAAGACCTACCATCCAGAGCGGAGTGCTTACAGGCATTACAAGCGGAATCAAAAGTCCCGAAACAAGAAATCCCTCATTAACCTCGTGACCGCGCCACTGAGCTACGGTAAACTCGATGCCCAAACCCACGATATACGATACGGCAATCATAGGGAGGATGCGTACCAAGCCATAGAGGAATGCCATCCAACCATCCAAGCCAACCTGAATACCGGTGTTGTAGCAACCGAACAAAAGACAAGGAATGAGAGCCACTACAACAGTGATCATAGTACGCTTAATATCGTTGCAATCACGAACGTGCGCACCATGCTGTGTTGTTGTGTTAGGAACGAACAAGAAGGTCTCGAAAGCATCGAAAGTCGAGTGCAAGAAACCGAGTTTGCCACCCTTCGAGAAGGTAGGCTTAATCTTATCTACAATATTACGAAGTGCCTTCATTACTCCTCCTCCTTCATCATTGAGTTAATACCATTACGGAGAATCTGCTGAATTTCGATCTTCGAAGGGCATACGAACTCGCAAAGAGCCAAGTCCTCCTCCACAACCTCGTAGATACCGAGATTCTCCATCTTATCCAAATCGTTCGCAATACAAGCCTTGATGAGATGTACAGGATATACATCCATAGGCAAGTACTTCTCGTACAGATCGTTCATCACAAAAGCTCGCTCTCCACCATTGAGGTTGGTGTCGAGATTGTACTTACGGCAAGGAAGCAACCAAGAGAAATATGCACGCGAAACAGAGAACTTCTTGAAACGTGGCATTGCCCAACCGAGCAACTCGTAGTTATCACCCTCAGGGATTACGGTGAGCATATTTGCATTTACGCCGAGGAAGCCCTCTTTGCCGACATTGCGGCCTGTCAAAACATTGCCCGAGATAACGCGAGCGTGCTCATTCGACAACTTGCCATCGAGGAGCGATGCAATCGAAGCACCTGCAACTACACGATAGTACTTTGGCTCAGCTACGCACGAACCTGCAACTGCGATGACGCGAGTCATATCGAGTTTTCCGGTGAGGAACAAGCGACCAATGATTGCAACATCCTGAATATTCAAGGTCCAAACCTTCTCGCCCTTGTTGATTGGGTCGATGTGGTGGATCTGAACACCTACATTACCTGCAGGGTGCTTACCCTTGAATGCGTGAAGTTCTACACCGTCGATCTGTGGCTTCTGGCACTCTGCATCGTACGAGAGGTGTACCTTGCCGTCGGTCAGACGACGCAATACATCAAAACCCTTCTGCAATGGCTGCTGCGAAGCCGCAAGTGCGAAATCGTAGTCGGTAGCAAGCGGTGCGCTATCGAAAGCCGATACAAAGATTGCCTTTGGTTTGTCGCTTGGGTTAGCAACCACTCCGTAAGGACGCTGAACGAACATCGTCCACAAACCAGATTCGAGCAAGAGTTCGATAATCTGCTCACGCGATGCCTTTGCGATGTCGAGCGAAGGGAACTTCTTGTAAGAAGTCTCCTTGTCTGCAGTGACAACAACCGAGAGGATCTTGCGCTTCTCACCGCGATTGACAGCAGCAACTGTACCACTGACAGGCGATGTGAAGAGAATCTCCGGACGCTTCTTGTCGAAGAAGAGCGGAGAACCAGCCTCAACTGTGTCACCCACCTTAACGAGCATCTTAGGAGTTACACCCTCGAAATCGAGTGGCGATACGGCATACTCCGCGGCGCGCGGAGCATCGACGATTGTCTTTGCCGCCTCTCCCTGCAAGCGAATATCCAAACCTTTGCAAAGTTTAATGATTTTCGACATGTTTTTGAGTTTTGTTAAGTGAATTATTAAGTTTGTTAATATTGAAAAAATAATTTTTACTTTTATCGGGAATTTGCCATCAACCTTGTCGAGCAAATCCCTACCCATAAAATCGCCCGCGAAGATACTAATTTTTCGTGAGATTATCCCCTTTTTGTGTTATTATTTTCACAATTATTGCAAAATTTCACTACCTTTACACTTGAAATGATAGTAGACATTCACACGCATAATGCGCTGACTCATGCGCAAACCATTGATACTGTGGGAATTCACCCTTGGCACACACTCAACTGCGATATCACCCCAATCGAGATGTGTGCATCGAAGGCCGATGCCGTCGGAGAGATTGGCTTGGACTACGCATGCGACGCTCCTCGCCAAGCGCAGATATCCGCATTTCGAGCGCAATTAGCCATTGCCGAAAGGTTGCAAAAACCTGTTGTTTTACACTGCGTTCGTGCCTTTGAAGATGTGATGCAGATATTACACGATTACCGCTTGCCGACGGTGATTTTTCACGGTTTTATAGGTTCTGTTCAGCAGGCACAACGTGCTGTAAAAGAGGGATTTTATCTCTCGTTTGGAGAGCGCACATTCAATTCGCCGAAAACCATCGAAGCAATGCGAGCCACCCCGCTTTCGCATATCTTTGTCGAGACCGACGAGAGCCTCACTCCGATAGAGGAGATTTATGCCCGCATTGCCAAGTTGAGAGGCATCTCCACAGCCGAACTAACTTCCGCCACAGAGGAAAATTTTAATCTGATTTTTAACTTATAATTTTTAATTTTTAATTCATTTCACTACTTTTGTAAAAAAGTAGAGAATTTATGTGGCTTGAACGCAGCAGACTCCTCTTTGGCGAGGATAAGATGAAAACTCTGCAAACAGCAAATGTGCTTGTTGTGGGACTTGGCGGTGTAGGTGCCTACGCTGCCGAAATGTTGGTACGCAGCTGCATAGGCAGAATGACCATCGCCGACTCGGACTGCGTAGGCGAGAGTAATATAAATCGCCAACTCATAGCCCTCCACTCCACCATAGGTCGCCCAAAGAGCGAGGTGCTGGCGGAGCGTCTGCGCGATATCAATCCTGCGCTCGACCTGAGGGTCGTAAACGACTACATAAAGGACGAAAAGACCGACATCCTGCTTGACAGCACAACCTTTGACTATGTGGTTGATGCAATAGATACTCTCTCGCCGAAACTTGCCTTGATAAAGGGGTGTATAGATCGCCAATACCCCGTTGTAAGTTCTATGGGTGCCGGAGCAAAGCTCGACCCGACAAAGGTCGAAGTTGCCGACATTTCTAAGACACACCACTGTCCTTTGGCGCATATGTTGCGTAAACGTCTGCATAAAGTCGGTATACGCAAGGGATTTAAAGCGGTATTTTCGGCAGAGCCACCCGTTGAAGGGGCGATGGTATTGTGTGAGGAGCAGAACCACAAATCGCAAGTAGGTACAGTATCTTATATGCCTGCCACATTCGGTATCTGCTGCGCGTCGGTTGTTATCAGAGATTTAATTGAGCGATAAGATATGACAAAGATTGCATTTTTGGACGAATACTCCTTGGGGGATATGGACTTGACACCCATTAAAGAGTTGGGCGAATATGTAGGTTATGACCGCACCTCGAAAGAGCAGGTATTGGAGCACTGCAAGGGAGCCGAGGTTGTTATTTGCAATAAGACAGTTTTGCGAGCCGAGACGCTTCGCGCACTACCCGACTTGCGTTTTGTAGCTATTGCCGCTACGGGAATGAATAATGTAGATTTGGACGTAGCTGCCGAGTTGGGCATTGGCGTTAAGAATGTAGCAGGCTACTCGACCTATTCCGTAGCAGAAGCAACCCTTACTTTCGCTCTCTCGCTATTCAAAAACACGGCATACTTTGACAACTACTTCAAGAGCGGTGCTTACGCTGCAACCGAAGATATCTTCCACTTTGGTCGTCCCGTAAGACAGTTGCGAGGCTCGAAATGGGGCGTAATAGGTATGGGAGCGATTGGTCGCGAGGTGGCACGCCTCGCCTCGTCATTCGGTTGTGAGGTAGCATACACATCGACCTCGGGCGCTGTACGCAAGGAGGATTACCCTCAGATGCCGCTCGAAGAGTTGCTCGGCTGGGCAGATATCGTCTCTATTCACTGCCCTCTCACCCCTGCAACAAAAGGTCTGATTGGCGAGAAGGAGTTGCGCATGATGAAGCCTACATCGGTAATAATAAATGTTGCACGCGGAGGAATAATCGACGAAGCAGCCCTCGCACAGGCATTGAACGACAAGGTTATAGCAGGCGCTGGTTTGGATGTATTTTCGCGCGAGCCGCTGCACTCCTCGCCACTCTACGACATCACGGACAAATACTCGCTCGTCGCCGCACCTCATACAGCCTGGGCAGCCGACGTAGCACGCAAGGAGCTAATAAGTCGCATAGCCGACAACATTAAAGAGTATCTCGCCAGCAAATAGACAAAGAAAATACCGAGCCGTTCAGCTCGGTATTTTCTTTTACCATTTAGGATAGATCTTCGGATATCCTATATTGATCGAACTACCGACGGCTGTTGTCTCCGATACGATGCGGGCAGCCTTAAATGGCTTAGGATTGACAAGTGTAGCAATACCATACTTCAAATCGGCAACACGCTCGAAGTTCTTGCCGTCCTCGCTAATTTCGAGGTAGCCCACCTGAATTGTGCGTGAAGCAACCGCATAGCCACCCGTAAAGAACTCTGCCTTGCGGCACTCCACAGGCTCCTCAAACTCGAAGAGGATCCAATCGCCTTCGTGGCAGGTGCGCAGAGTGCGAACATTTCGTTCGGCTATGGTTGCGAAGCCTCGTTTCGGATGCTCCGGCAACGAAGAGGTAAGAGTCATCTTCGGCTTGATGGTATAATACTGCGAAGGATGAGCCGTCTCCGGCGACTTGTGGCCACGATACTCGCTCCAAAAGAGGTACTTACCCGGCTTTGTGGTGGCAATAGTGCCCTTGTAACGATGCACCTTGTCGCAGCCATCCTCACGATAATAGACCTCGCCGCCATCGATCTTCTCGATAGAGAGCTGCCCCTCCTCATAGTGCACCACAGGCGGTGTTATACGGAAGTTTAATCCCATATCCGACATGCGGTCGTAGTGGCGCGATGCAAGGCGATGTTGGAACTCTGCCCACTCGCCACCGCCATTCTTACCCCAGCCCAACTCGGCAAGGGCGCAAAGGCGCGGGAAGGTTTGATACTCGATAAAATCAATCGACTTATCGCCACCCTGTGAGAGGAACACCTCGCTCCAATATGGGGCTTCGAAGCCCTCGACGGTTGCGATCTCCTCGGGAGTAAAGCCCTCCTTTACAAAGTCGAAGGAATAGACCTTGCGTACATCGAAACGGCCACCCCATATAGCTCCCGGCTCGTGCAGACCTTGTGCCATATCGAAGTAGAAGAACTGCTGCGGCATAAAGATTGTGCGATAACCTGCCGCCATAACCTGCTTGCAGACCTTCGGACTCTTCCAGCCGTGCACCAACGCCTCCTTCGACAAACCACCACCAAAGGCAGCCTCGTTCCATACCGACGGACTCTTGCCATACTTTGCGAGAATAGCCTGAATGCGACCAATAAACATATCCTCCAACTTGTAGCCATCGGTGTAGCCATTCTCCTGCAACCACGCAGAACAGTCGGGACACCTCTTCCACTGCGACATATTCACCTCATCGCCTCCGATATGGAAATGCTTGGATGGGAACAATGCACATACCTCTGCCAAAATCTCTTCGAGGAGCTTGTAGTTGCTCTCTTTGGTTGCACAAACGACGTTTCGATTGTCGTAGTTTCCGTTTTTATCCAGGTCGGTATTAGTATAGTTACACAACACCTCCGGATAGATGCGGGCAAGAGCCTCGCTATGGCCGGGAAGGTCGATTTCGGGGATCACCTCGATATTGCGCACTGCCGCATAAGCAACGACCTCTTTTATCTCCTCCTGAGTATAGTAGCCGCCATACTTCTCGTTCCACTTGCCGAGGGATGCACGAATAGGAGAATCTCCGCCACGAAAACCACCCTCCAATGCAAGGCGTGGGTGCGATTTAATCTCGATACGCCAACCCTGATTGTCGGTTAGGTGCCAATGCAACTTATTGATTTTGTGGTAGGCAATATAGTCAATATAGCGCAATACATTCTCCTTCTCCATAAATGTACGGGCAACATCGAGCATAAATCCACGATATGCAAACTTCGGCTTATCAGACACATCACATCCATTGACCTTTACCGGCAAATTCATATGCTTGGTATAGACAGAGCTTGGCAAAAGCTGAAAAAGGGTTTGTATTCCATTAAAGACTCCGCCATAATCGCCACCTACAATCTCGACCTTCTCGCCCGACACCGACAGACGATACTCCTCCCCGGCGAGATTCTTGTCGAAAGCCAACAAGATGTAATTATTTTTAGGAGCTGCCTGCAGTACATCTGCCACGTGGATATAGTCGCGAGTATACTCGACAAGAGGTTGCAACTCATCCACATTACACACAATAACAGTTGATGCAACAACAAGAAAATCCCGATGATGTTCATTTACAGATTGCGGTTGTGGAACAATCGCCACAGCCAAAGCTGTATTAGAAAGTGCAAAAATAGCAGCAACGGCTAATAGAAGTCTTTTCATAAGATTTAATATTGGTTAATTTTCACAAAGATAGTAAAAAGAGGGGAGACAAAGTGGTAAAGAGAAAAGTTTTTTTATATACAGCAAAATTTTGGAGAGAATTTGGGGATATTAAAGAATTTGGGGAATTCAACGATCATATCTCGTTAAACTCCCCAAATTATCTAAATCACCTTAACTCTGCTCTACTACAGCTCGTCGGAATATACCGCGCCAGGTAAATCGTGCTGGTTGTAACGCGAAGCCATCGACATGCCGTAGGCTCCTGCAGTCTTGAGAGTCAAGAGATCGCCTCGCTTGGTGAGAGGGAGAGAGACATTCTCGTCAAAGACATCGGTACTCTCACAAGCTGTACCTACGATGGTGTATTTGAGTCGTTGTTCACTCTCCGAGGTAATATTCTCGATATTGTGGTACGAGCCATAGAGCGCAGGACGGATAAGCTCGGTCATACTTGCATCCACAATCACAAGGCGACGACCTGTTGCAGTAGTCTTGTTAAAGAGGACCTTTGTGATAAGCTCGCCACACTCGGCAACAATAGCACGGCCAAACTCGAAGTGAACCTCACGTTTGCCTACTTGAAGATGCTGCTTGATAATCGCAAACACCGAAGCGAAATTAGGAATAGGCTCATTCTCAGGCATATCGTAATTCACTCCAAGACCTCCACCCACATCCACAAACTCCAACTCGAAGCCGAGGTCGGTAAGATTTTTAACAATAACATTCACCTTGTTGCACATATTCTCGAACACGTGCAACTCACGAATTTGCGAACCGATATGTATATGCATACCGATAACATCTAAGTTCTTCAACGCCTTAATATCCTCAACTTTGTCGAGGATCTCTTCGTAGGAGATACCAAATTTCGAGTCTGCCTGACCGGTATCAATACAGTGGTTTGTCTTTGGGTCAATATCGGGATTCACACGGAGTGCAACACTCACGACACGTCCCATCTCGGCAGCAATTTCGTTCACGACATACAACTCCTCGATAGACTCGCAGTTGATTGCAAAAATGCCCTGTTCGATGGCGTAGCGGATCTCCTTGTCGCGCTTGCCGACACCTGCATATACGATAGTCTTGGGATCGAAGCCCGCATCAATAGCACACTTTACCTCGTTACCGCTCGCGCAGTCAATTCCGAGTCCGTGCTCGCGAATAATCTGCAGAAGGCGTGGGTCATAGTTTGCCTTAATAGCGTAGTGCACCTTATAGTTATAGCGCGAAGCCATTGTCATAAGGCTCTCCAAAGTCTGGTGCAAAAGTTCTACATCGTAGAGGTAGAATGGGGTCTCGTAGTTTGCCAACTTCGAGGCAACTTGCCTGCTTAACATATTCTGAAAAAATTAACGTAATTCTATTAAAATGTAGGAGTTAGGCTCCATTGCAATCTTCGCCTTCGAATCGATGATCTCGATAGGTGTCTCGGTGTGCATTTTGAAGCGATCTGTAACGTGAGCTACAGCCTCATTGACAACGAAATTCTTGAAATCAACCTCGACGATCTTCGGTGCTACCTGATTACGATCATCGGTATAGTAGGTCAATAGCAGAGCCAAGCGACCATCCTCACTCTTGGCTGCTGTAGCAAAGATATCCTTCAACTCGCCAACCGAAGTTCTGACCTGTGTACCGAGTTTGCGCAACTTTGTCCACGAATAGAGCGAATAGTATTGGTGGCGCGTCTTGTTGGTATAGCTGTCGAAAAGGCCATTAAAGCCTGTGCCTGGACGAGCATCGTAGTACATCATCATATGCACGGGCGAATCCTGGAAGATCTGCATCACCGCAGCTGCATATGCCGCACCCTTGTAGGAGTTTACAACCTCGATTGTATAGACAAACTCTTCGTTCCAATTTGCCAAGTAGTTCCACTCGTTGAAGATCATCTCCGTATCGGTGTAACCATACTTATCGAGCAGTCCTTTAACAATATTGGTACGGTTGGTAGCCTTCTCCAACTTGCCGAAGTAGCAGTGATAGGAGAAGAAATCCATTGCAACCTTATGCTCCGACATATAGGCGAGGAAACGGTCTGCCCACTCCATATTGCTGGCGAGTGCAGGACCTCCGATTTTCAGTTGAGGGAAACACTTGTTAAGATGATTCGCCGCAATCTCGTAAAATCGAAAGAACTCCTCCTCGGTGCCTGTCCAGCACGAAGATTTCTCCTTTGTGTAGCCCTCATAGCGGGTACCATAGTCTGGCTCGTTCCATATCTCCCAATACTCGATATCGTAGTTAAAACCGTTGTTCCAACCCTCGTTGTAGTGGCGAATGATATGTTCGCAAATGCGAGCCCACTTCTCGAAATTAGCAGGAGGATTTACGCTATACTTCTTGGGCCAATGCTCAATTGATTGTCCCAAACGATAGAAAACCTTTGTACCCGAAGCGTAGATCTCCTTCAGAAGTTTGTCGGTCAAGGTAAAGTCATACGACTTCGGATCGTTCTCGTCAGCCGAGAAATCAGGGAATACGCACGATACATCAACCGTATGCGCCCACTTCCACGCAATCGGAGCGTCGTGCAGACGAGCATACGAGAACTCCGCCTGCTTGTATGCCAAGGCATTGCCCTTAATCTGGGTAGTGCCGGCAACAGCTGGACCGTTATTTACGGCGTTCATCACCTTGATCTTGCCGACAACATCACCAGCATCGACAACCACCTGTGCCGATAGCGAGTAAATCGATGCTGCAGCAAGAAGCGCTGCAGCAATCTTTTTCAAGTTTTTCATATCGCTCGTTTGGGTTATACTTATATTGATATATACACTACTTCAATGTCACAAGCGAGTGACCATCCATCTCAGCAGGCTGCGGAACACCCATAAGCGATAACACTGTAGGTGCAACATCCGCCAAAATACCATTCTCGACCTTCGCTACGCGATCCGAAACAACCACGATAGGCACAGGATTGAGCGAGTGAGCAGTATTAGGAGTACCATCTTCGTTGATAGCGTTGTCGGCATTACCGTGGTCTGCAATAACAACAACCTCGTAGCCATTGGCCTTTGCCGAGGTAACAACCTTCGACACGCACTCATCAACAGCCTTCACAGCCTTCTCGATAGCCTCGTAAATTCCGGTATGACCAACCATGTCGCCATTTGCGAAGTTCAAGCAGATAAAGTCGTACTTCTGCTCATCGAGCGCACCGACCAACTTATCGGCAACCTCATAAGCACTCCTCTCCGGCTGCAACTCATAGCTAGCTACCTTTGGCGAAGCCACAACGATCCGATCCTCGTTCCCGAACTTCTCCTCGCGACCTCCATTGAGGAAGAATGTCACGTGGGCATACTTCTCGGTCTCGGCAATACGCAACTGCTCCAAACCACGCGACGACACATACTCACCGATGGTATTCTGTACATTCTCCTTGTCGAAGAGGAT
>JAZNHC010000046.1:0-12715 GCA_045576755.1 Alistipes sp. | reverse complement strand
AAGCGTCTGCTAAACCTCGTGGCAGTGTGTGTAACGATGATTATGCTCGGCTTCTCTTCGTACGCTTCGGTAACCATACGAGCCTCGGTAAATCCACCAATGAACTCGAACAATCCGGACGACCCTACAGCGTTGCTCTCGATGCTCAATCGCGACCAATACGGTAATCGCCCGTTACTCTACGGACCTTCGTATGCAGCACCTGTGGTGGACTACACCGAAAAGAGCTTCTATCACTACAACGCCGAAAAAAAGCAGTACGAGAAGCGAACAACTGTAGATGACTACGTTCATCCCGACGAGTTTATGCACCTTTTCCCGCGAATGTGGAACTACATGAAGTCGGAGAAGGACTACAAGCAGTGGGCTGCCTATCGTACCAAGATAGACTTTGTACGCGACGAGAATGGCAACATCCTCTACGATAAAAACAACAAGCCGATACGCGATGAGGTTCTCGACTTTGGCAAAAAGGTGCCTTACTTCGACGGTGAACGCACCCAGACCATTGTCGAGCCTACATTCTTGGAGAACCTCAACTACTTCTTCTCGTATCAGCTGAGGTATATGTATTGGAGATACTTCCTTTGGAACTTTGTAGGTCGTCAGGACGATATTCAACCCGAGAACTCAACCATAACCAACGGAAATTGGTTGTCGGGAATCAACCCGATAGATGAGCTATACCTCGGTACTCAGGAGAATCTCCCACGCGAAATGGCGGACAACAGAGCGCGAAACACCTACTTCTTCCTGCCATTCTTGTTGGGAATGATCGGTCTGGTCTATCAATTCTCGCGCGACTCTCGCAACTTTACCGTTGTGATGTGGTTGTTCATAATGATGGGTATTGCATTGGTGGTATACTTCAACTCCTCGCCGGGCGAGGTGCGCGAACGCGACTACGTTTATGCCGGCTCGTTCTACGCCTTCTCGATGTGGATAGGCTTGGGCGTATTGGCACTCTACGACGCATTGAAGAAGGTTCTCCGCCGAAACTATCGCGCAGCAGCGCTATTGGCAACCGCGATAGCCTTGGTTGTTCCTGGTATCCTGTGCGCTGAGAATTGGGATGACCATGATCGTTCGCACCGCACTATGGCACGCGACATCGGATTCAACTACCTCTCCTCGATCCCTGAAAAGGAGGGTGTAAGCCCGATTATCATCAACTACGGTGACAACGACACCTTCCCATTGTGGTTCAACCAGGAGGTTGATGGTGTACGTACCGATGTGCGAATTATGAACTCGAGCTACCTCGATGGCGAGTGGTACGTAGACGAGATGAAGTGCAAGGCTAACGATGCCGAGGGTATTCCGTTCTCGTTGCCAAGTCACAAATACACCTTCAAGAACGATTGGATACCTGTATATCAGGCTATTGATCAAGTGGTTGAAGCCAAAGAGGTGATGGAGTTTGTGCGTAGCGACAACAAGAACTCGAAGGTCGATTTGGGTTACGGAGAGCCATCCGACTATATCCCGACCAAGCACATTGCTATTCCGGTGGATAAGGATGCAGCCATTGCATCGGGCATCGTGGCAGAGAAGGATCGCGATTTGATGGTAGACACCGTCTACGTCAATATCAACGCCACCTCGTTGTCGCGCTCGGAGTTGATGTTGCTCGATATGTTGGCACACTTCGATTGGAAGCGCCCAATCTTCTTCACACAGGTCTACGTATTGCAGAAATTTGGTCTTTTGGATTACTTGCAGTTTGACGGATATGCCTACCGCTTAGTGCCAATCCTCACCCCATACAACGATTCGTGGAATGTGGGTCGCATCGATGCCGACTACGCCTACGACAACCTGATGAACAAGTTCCGCTACGGCAACTTGGCCGACCCTCGCGTCTATGTCGATGAGTTTACACAGTACAATATCAAGGTGTCGCGTGCAAGAGAGGCTTTTGCCCGTGTAGCTCGCGAGTATATCAAGCAGGGTAATAAGGAGCGTGCCGAGGCGTTGCTGGATCGCGGTTTGGAGGTTCTGCCTATCAACCAAATCCGCTTTACCGACGCAAACACCTATCCATTCATCGAGTGCTACTACGAACTCGGCCTCAACGACAAGGGCGACAACCTCCTTGTGGCATACTGCGACAACATTATCGAATATCTCGAATACTATTGGCAATTTGACGACAATAAGGTGCAATTTGTCGAGGATATCATATTCAACAAGTTAGACGAGTTGGAGCGACTCTACTACCTCGCAGCCAACTACAACCGCGACAATCTTGTTCGCGAGATGAACGACTTCTACCGCATTATCGGAGCCAAAGATGAGGATCTGATACTCAGTCAGCAGGAGAAGGATTCGCTCGGCATCGAGGGCGCACCAAAAATCAAATACTAACCGAAAATTAAAAAAATATACTCAATATATGGCAAAGTTAAATCTTTACAACACTCTCACTCGTCGTAAGGAGGAGTTTGAGACTATCAATGAGGGTCGCGTGGGAATGTATGTCTGCGGACCTACCGTCTACGGTGATCCACACCTCGGACACACACGCCCTGCCATCACCTTCGACCTCTTGTTCCGCTACTTGAAGGCAGAGGGTTACAAGGTGCGCTATGTGCGCAACATCACCGATGTAGGTCACCTCGAACACGATGCCGACGAGGGCGAGGACAAAATCGCAAAGAAGGCTCGTTTGGAGCAGTTGGAGCCTATGGAGGTTGCCCACTACTACACCGAGCGCTACAAGACCTTTATGGCGAAGTTGGGCGTGCTGACACCTTCGATTGAGCCTCACGCTTCGGGGCATATCATCGAGCAGATCGATTTCGTGCAGCGCATCCTCGATGCAGGATATGCCTACGAGTCGAATGGTTCGATCTACTTCGATGTGGAGAAGTACAACCACGACTACCGCTATGGCGTATTGTCGGGACGCAACCTCGACGACATCGTCACCGACACCCGCAAGCTCGATGGTCAGGACGACAAGAAGCACTCATTCGACTTTGCGTTGTGGAAGAAGGCGGCTCCGGAGCATATCATGCGTTGGCCTTCGCCGTGGAGCGACGGTTTCCCGGGTTGGCACATGGAGTGTTCGGCAATGAGCACCAAGTATCTCGGAGAGAAGTTCGACATCCACGGTGGTGGTATGGACTTGATGTTCCCGCACCACGAGTGCGAGATTGCACAATCCACCGCTGCTCTCGGTCACGATTCGGCACGCTATTGGGTACACAACAACATGATTACCATCAACGGTAAGAAGATGGGTAAGTCGTACAACAACTTCATCACTCTCGAGCAGATGTTCAATGGCGACCACCCTGCGTTGGAGCAGGCATACTCGCCAATGACCGTGCGTTTCTTCATCCTGCAGGCACACTACCGCTCGACGCTCGACTTCTCGAACGAGGCGTTGCAGGCTGCAGAGAAGGGATTAGACCGCTTGATGAAGGGCATCGTGGCCCTGCACAAGGCTCCCGTATCGGCAACCTCGTCGTTCAACGTCGATGAGATTGAGAGCCGTTGCGCCGAGGCTATGGCGGATGACTTGAACTCGCCAATCGTAATCTCGACAATGTTCGACTATGTACGCCTCTTCAACCAACTCTCTGAGGGTAAGCAGACCATTACTGCCGAGGATAAGGCAAAGGCTGAAGCTACGGTTCAGCGTTGGGTATTCGACATTCTCGGCTTGGAGAACGAGAAGGCTGAAGCTACGGGTGGCAAGGATATGGTTTCACCGCTTGTGACTATGTTGCTCGATATGCGTATGCAGGCCAAGGCGGATAAGAATTGGGCATTGTCGGACGAAATTCGCGACAAACTCATCGCCATCGGCATCCGCGTCAAGGACCGCAAGGATGGCTACGATTGGGAGATCGAATAATCCTCTCCCTTCAAATACGACAAGGGGTGTCCAATGAGTTTTTTGGACACCCCTTACTTTATAAGAATCTCTCTACCTTTGAGAACTACACGGCGAATTAGTGGAGTCTGGTGGGCATACGACAGATATGCCAACGACGGCAGAGGTTTCGTTAGGAAGAAGTTTGCCACCTTACCGCAGGTTATCGAGCCGTAATCTCTGCTCTCGCCCATAGCTGCTGCGGAGTTGATGGTCGCAGCATTGAGAGCCTCGGCAGGAGTCATCTTCATCTTTATAGAGGCGAGAGCCGCCACAAAACGCATATCGCCCGAAGGTGCCGTGCCCGGGTTATAGTCCGACGCAAGGGCCACAGCCAAACCGGCATCGATCATCCTTCGCGCAGGTGGATAGCCTATGCCGAGGAAGAAGGCGCAACCTGGCAGGAGCGTCGGGATTGTCGAGTTGCCGCGCAGAGCCTCAATCTGCTCGTCACCCGTCGATTCGAGGTGATCCACCGACAGTGCCTTGTGGGCAACACCCACCTCGACACCACCCGAAACAGCCAATTCGTTGGCGTGAATCTTGGCACGAAGGCCATACTTAGCGCCCGTTTCAACTATCTTTGCCGTCTCCTCGACGGTGAAGAACCCTCTATCACAAAAGACATCCACAAAGTCGGCAAGACCCTCCTTTGCAACGGCAGGAATCATATCGCGGCAGACGTGCTCGACATACTCCGTCTGGCGACCTGCATAGGCGCGACCTACAGCGTGCGCACCGAGGAATGTGGCACGCACCTCCAAAGGTGCAGTTTGGCGAATTCGTCGAATAACGCGCAAAATCTTCAATTCGTCCTCCAAGGTCAAGCCATAGCCCGATTTTATCTCGACCAAGCCTGTACCCTTCGCCACTATCTCGTTGATGCGCTCCATAGCTTGACGATAAAGATCATCTTCGGATGTGTTGTGCAGACGATCTGCCGAATTGAGTATACCCCCTCCTCGCTTGGCTATCTCCTCGTAGGATAGTCCTTTAATCTTGTCGAGAAACTCCTGCTCACGGCTTCCGGCATAGACGATATGGGTATGCGAGTCGCAGAACGACGGGAAGAGCCATCCTCCCTCGGCATCCAGCACCTCGCATCCCTCCACCTCGGGCATTGTTGCCATTGTGCCATACGCCTTGATGCGCTCACCGTCGGTAAGTAACCACCCATTTTCGAGCGTTGCCACCTCCGCCATAGCCTTACCCTCAACGCGCAGACGACCACTCTCGTCGATGCCGACAAGAGAACCGATATTTTTAACAAGAAGGCTCATAGCTATTGAGGAAATTAACAGATGTTGCAATATATGGATACATCACCGTATCGTTCTCGACAAATGGCACCACCTTGCGATACGCTTCGAACATATCCTCCACCACCGACGAGGAGTAGAGGTTGTCGCGATGACGGAACTCCAACGCCTGCGCCGCATTCATCAACTCGATAGCCAACACGCGCTCGGTATTCTGCACCACACGCCACAACTTTGTTGCAGCATTGGATCCCATACTCACGTGGTCCTCCTGCCCCTGCGACGACGGAATTGAGTCGCACGATGCCGGCCAACACAACCCCTTCGATTGGCTCACAATCGAGGCTGCAGTGTATTGCGGAATCATAAATCCGCTATTCAATCCCGGATTTGCCACAAGGAAATGCGGCAGGTTGCGTACACCCGAGATGAGTTTGTAGATACGACGCTCCGAGATATTTCCCAACTCCGCCATTGCAATAGCCAAGAAATCCATTGCCAAGGCTATAGGTTGTCCGTGGAAGTTGCCTGCCGAGATAATCTCGTCGCTATCGGGGAATATTGTAGGGTTGTCGGTTGCAGAGTTAATCTCGGTCTCCAACACCCTTGCAACATAGGCAATAGTCTCCTTCGTTGCACCGTGCACCTGCGGCATACAACGGAAGGAGTATGGATCCTGCACGTGTCGTTTCTCGCGAACGGCAATCTCGCTATCTGCCAACATCTCGCGTATATTGCGGGCGGTCTCAATCTGTCCTTTGTGGGGACGAATGGCGTGAACATTGTGTTCGAAAGGCTCCATACGACCATCGAAGGCATCGAGCGACATTGCTCCGATATGATCTGCCCACAGACTCAGTCGCTGTGCGTTGATAAGCGAATAGACACCATAAGCCGACATAAATTGAGTGCCATTAAGCAGAGCCAAGCCCTCCTTCGAGCACAACTCGATAGGCTCCCAGCCCATCTGCTCCATCATCACCCTGCCCTCGACAACCTCGCCGTCTATCTCTACGTGTCCCAAGCCCAAGAGCGGAAGGCTCATATGTGCCAAAGGCGACAAATCGCCCGAAGCACCCAACGATCCCTGCTCATAAACAACAGGGGTAATGTTGTTATTGAACATATCGACAAGTCGCTGTACGGTAATGAGTTGCACGCCCGAGTGGCCATACGATAACGACTGCACCTTGAGCAGAAGCATCAGGCGCACAATATCGTTTGGTACGCGAGCTCCCACTCCGCAGGCGTGCGACATCACCAAATTCTGCTGCAGCTGCGACAAACGCTCCTCATCGACCGAGATATTACACAACGAGCCAAATCCCGTAGTTACGCCATAGATTGGCTCCTCGGCACACACCATCTTGTCATCGAGGTAGTCGCGGCAAGCGATAATTCGCTCTTTGACATCCTCGCTGAGGGCTATTGTATAGCCTCGGCTCAAAATCTCCTCAACACGAGCAATCGTAAGACGTTCGGCACTGATATAGTGTATCATACTCTCCTATTTTGATATTTCTGAACTATTTATTCTCGTTAAAAACCTGCTCGATAAACTCCATATCGGCAAGGTTCGGAAGCGTCACCTTCAACAATGGTGTGCGCTCCATCTGACGCCTTATGGCGAAAATTGCACCCTCGTTACGCGCCCAACTGCGACGAGCAATGCCGTTGTTCACATCCCACAACAGCATCTCCTCGATATGACGCGCCGAGTCGGATGAGCCATCGATAACCATTCCGAAGCCGCCATTCATAACCTCGCCCCAGCCTACGCCACCGCCATTGTGGAGCGACACCCACGTAGCTCCGCGGAACGAGTCGCCAATAACATTCTGCACCGCCATATCGGCACAAAACTGAGAGCCGTCGTATATATTCGAGGTTTCGCGATATGGCGAGTCGGTACCCGACACGTCGTGGTGATCGCGACCAAGTACTACGGGAGCCGAAATCTCGCCTCGCGCAATAGCCTCGTTAAATGCCAACGCAATGCGTGTACGACCCTCCGAGTCGGCATATAATATTCGCGCCTGCGAGCCTACAACGAGTCTATTTTCCTTCGCTTCGCGGATCCAATGGAGGTTATCTTCGAGCTGACCTCTGATCTCTGACGGTGACTCCTCGACCATCTTCTCCAACACCTCGGCAGCCAAACGGTCCGTAACGGCGAGGTCCTCCTCCTTGCCCGAGGTGCAAACCCAGCGGAACGGACCAAAGCCGTAGTCGAAGAACATAGGTCCCATAATATCCTGTACATAAGACGGATAGCGGAACTTGTCCTCTTCATTCAGAACATCCGCACCCGCACGCGAGGACTCCAAAAGAAAGGCATTTCCATAGTCGAAGAAGTACATTCCGCGTGCCGTAAGTCGGTTTATTGCCGCCACCTGACGACGCAAAGACTTGCGCACACACTCCTTAAATCGCTCGGGCTCCTCTGCCATCATACGGTTTGACTCCTCGTAGCTATAGCCCACAGGGTAGTAGCCCCCTGCCCAAGGGTTATGCAGCGAGGTTTGGTCGGAGCCGAGATCGACACTTATATCCTCGTCTGCCAATCGCTCCCACAGATCGACCACATTGCCCACATAGGCAAACGAACGCACCTCGCGCTCCTCGACAGCCCTACGTATGCGAGGAATCAACTCATCGAGCGAGGTGTAGAGCTCGTCTACCCACCCCTGCTTGTAGCGTTTCTCGGCAGCTGCAATATTTATCTCGGCTGTGACACTCACCACGCCCGAGATATTTCCTGCCTTTGGTTGCGCACCCGACATTCCACCGAGGCCTGCCGTAACAAACAACATTCCTCGCAAATCCTTTTGTCCCTCCTTGAGACGCTTGCGGGCAGCATTCATCACCGTAATTGTTGTGCCGTGCACGATACCCTGCGGACCTATATACATATAGGAGCCGGCGGTCATCTGTCCATACTGCGACACACCCATGGCGTTGAATCGCTCCCAATCATCCTGCGACGAGTGGTTCGGGATTACCATTCCGTTGGTTACAATTACTCGCGGAGCATCCTTGTGCGAAGGGAAAAGACCAAGCGGATGTCCCGAATACATAACAAGGGTCTGTTCGTCGGTCATCTCTGCCAAATATTTCATTGTTAAGCGATACTGCGCCCAATTCTGAAATACGGCACCATTGCCACCGTAGGTGATAAGCTCGTGCGGATGTTGCGCCACCGCCTTGTCGAGATTGTTCTGTATCATCAACATTATGGCTGCCGCCTGACGCGAGCGAGCCGGATACTCATCAATCGAACGGGCATACATCTCGTAGTCGGGGCGGAGACGGTACATATAGATACGACCATACCTCTTGAGCTCCTCCAAAAATTCGGGCGCCAACTCTGCGTGGTGCTTCGCATCGAAGTAGCGCAGCGCATTTGCCAAAGCCAACTTCTTCTCCTCGTCCGAGAGGATATCCTTACGCTTTGGGGCATGATTTGCCGTAACATCGTACTCCCTCTTTGGAGGCAACACATCGGGTATTCCCGTCAATATATCTCGCTGAAAATCTGTCATATTTTCCCTGCTTTTAGCTGTTGATTTTTTCCTCTACAATAGCCAAGATCTCTCGTTCTGCCTGCTGAGCAAGAGATTGTATCTCCTCGGCCTCGCGCACCAACCTCTCGGCAAGTTCGCGGTCCTTCAGCCCTGCCGCATTGATCTTGACATTCAGGCAAGCACCCATTACTGCCGAACGAGCAGCCAAAGCACCAACACCGGCATCCGATACCGAGTTAGGATTTCCCGACTCCGCCATTGCACGCACCACCTCGAAGGCCTTATAAGCCGCATTCATTGTGCGAAGTGGCACCTGTGTAGCATAGAGCGTAGCGACCTGCATAGCCTCGGCACGTGCCGCCTTCTCCTCAGGGGTTGTCTTTGGCATAGCAAATACCGCCATAATCTTATTGAAGGCGTTAGTGTCCTCGTCCACAAGGTATAGCAGCTCGTTCATAACCTCCATACCGCGCTCTGCCCAATCCGAAAAGAACTCCCAGCGCTCATCCCAACCCGCCTTGTGCGACGAGAGGTTGGCTACCATAGTTCCGAGCGCGGCACCCAATGCGCCCATATATGCCGAGATGGATCCTCCACCCGGAGCAGGCGACTCGCTTGCCGTCTCCTCGGCAAAACCCAAACAGGTCATATCGACAAGTCGCTCTACGCCCTTGCGCTCCTCGGCTTCGAGGATATACTCCACGACCTTCTCCTCGGGTTTGAACTCCTTGAGGTTGGATAGTCCCATCGACTCTATGGCGATACGTACCAACTCTCTCTCGGGCACACCGGTTGAGCGATGTTGCTTGCGCAAGAAGTGGCGACCTGCATCGACCAAAGCCCTCTTTGGCACAAGTCCCACAATCTCCGCACCGGTAACTCTTACGCCACGTGCATCGGCTGCGCGACACACCTCGTCGAACGCCTCGTGCAGAGGTGTCACCGAAAGATTTGTCATATTCATCGAGACCTGCGCAATGCCATACTCCTTGATAAACCAACCGATAGCCTTGCACGATTTGAGCGTACCGGGCTTCATTATAGGCTCACCATTCTCATCTTTCACAATCTTTCCGACAATAGGGTTACCCTCACGCACGGGACGACCCTTCTCGCGAACATCGAATGCAATAGCGTTGGCACGACGCGTAGAGGTTGTATTGAGGTTGTAGTTGACGGCAACCAAGAAATCTCGCGCTCCGACTGCCGTAGCTCCTGTTCGTGCCACACCCTCATCGTATGGGCGTGCGCCAAAGTCGGGTTTGCGAGCGTCATCTGCCAACTTCTCGGGCAGAGCCTCATACTCACCCTCGCGACATACGGCAAGATTTACACGCTCGGGCTTGAAAGCTGCCGCCTCGTAGCAATAGGTCGGAACATTCAACTCCTCCGAAATACGTTTTGCGAGTGCGCGAGCCAACTCTGCACACTCCTCCAACGTCACACCCGATACAGGCACTAAAGGGCATACATCGCAAGCTCCCATGCGGGGGTGCGCCCCCTTGTGCTGACGCATATCGATAAGCTCGGTAGCTCGCTTTATCGACGCCACAGCAGCCTCACATACCACCTCGGGTTCGCCCACAAAGGTTACAACGGTACGATTGGTCGCCTCACCCGGGTCTACATCGAGCAACTTAACCCCTTTGACCGCCTCGATAGCATCTGTAATCTGCTTTATAACCTCCGCATCGCGTCCCTCCGAAAAGTTGGGGACACACTCTATAATCCTCTTCTGCATAGCAAACTTCCATTATAGTTCGTAATCAACATCCACGCGCGAGGCACATCGCACCTTGCAGTAGGAGGCAACGGCCACGTGCTGCGGATCGACCTTGTAAGCATCGAGAGCCTCCCACGATGGGAAGTCTGCTGTAAGTACAGCATCGTACGCCGACGCGCTCTCGCGGGCATTCACACCCACCTCGGCACGCAACAACCCGTCAATCTTGCCATTCAACGCCTCCAAACGGCTCTTCATCTCCTCGGCAACCTGCAACGGAGTCTCCTCCATATTGCGGTTAAATCGCCACATTACAATGTGTCTGATCATACTTTTATATAGTTTTTGGTTTTTTGTCCACTCTTTCCATACAAATATACGAATAAATTTTGGATTCGTCCACATTTTTTTACTGAGCGTCAGACTGTTTTTCAAACTTTTTTCACTACCTTCGCATAAATCTTAAACCTAAATTTAGTCCGTATGAAAAAATTATTACTGATTTTGTGCGCCCTCTTTGCAGTTGAGACGTTGTGTTGCAACACCGCAACAGCTGCTCCCGAGGATCGCGCCGTGAAAGTTATCGTTATGCCCGATCACCTCGATTGGAACTACAAATGTGGTGAAGAGCCGGTGTTCAAGGTGCTGGTATTGAAGCACCACTCTCCTATGCAGAATGTGGAGATCAGCTACGAGTTGTCGGTGGATAATATGCCGGCGCATAAGAGAGATAAGTTGGTACTCGGCAATGGCGAGGGCACTATCCGCCTTGGCACGATGAATGTTCCGGGATTCCTGCGCTGCAAGGTCTATGTGCAGGATTGCGACAACACCTATCGTGGTATAGCTACGGCTGGTTTCGATGTCGAGAAGATCCAACCTACAACCGAGATGCCTGCAGACTTCGACGAGTTCTGGCAGAAGGCTTTGAACGAGAGCGCAAAGATTCCGTTGGAGCCCGTTTTCACACTCCAACCCGATCAGTGTACACACCAATACAATGTCTATAATGTACGATTCCGCAATGGCGAAAAGGACTTTATCTATGGTCTGCTGACCGTACCTAACAAGCCGGGCAAGTTCCCTGCAGTATTGAAGGTTCCGGGAGCGAATGTACGTCCCTATCCGCTCGACAAAAACCTGGTTGCTATGGGTGACGTAGTGACCTTGAAAGTTGGTATCCACGGTATTCCTATCGATATGGAGGGTGACGTATACCGCAACTTGCGAAATGGCGCATTGAAAAACTACAACCGCATCAACATCCAAGATCGCGACAAGTACTACTACAAGCGCGTTTACATCGGTTGCGCACGTGCCGTAGACGTACTCGCCGGCTTGCCTTGTGTCGATGCCGAGCGTATCGCTGTATGTGGTGGCAGTCAGGGCGGAGCCTTGTCGTTTACCACAGCATACCTCAATCCGAAAGTTAAATACCTCTGCGCCTTCTACCCTGCTCTTGCCGATATGGGAGCATACCTCCACGGACGCAGCGCAGGTTGGCCACACCTCTTCCGCACAAGCTCGGACAACAACCTCCGCAACGAAAATGTTTTGCAGACAATCAAATACTACGACGTCGTGAACTTTGCCCGTAAAACTCGCGTGCCGGTAAAAGTTGCTCTCGGCTACAACGACACAACTTGTTGTCCGACATCGATGTTCTCCGTATACAATGTCGTGCCAACCCAGAAAGAGATTCACATCCTCAACGAGATTGGCCACTACACATACAGCGAGATGTATCAGTCACGCAACAAGTGGTTGCTCGAGCAGCTCAACAAATAACAAGACAAGGAGAAGGGTGTCCAAGAAGTTTTTGGACGCCCTTCTTCGTAAAGATCTGTATAACAAGAACTTTTTCAGACAAAGCAGATGCCGAAAGAGCCTTGTTTGACAGATTCTATTTCACTCCGTACTTTGCCGTTCGACCCAATGCCGCTTCGATGCGTAGCAGGCGGTTATATTTTGCCGTGCGATCCGAACGCGAAAGTGAGCCCGTCTTAATCTGGCCTGCATTTACAGCAACGGCAATATCCGCAATGGTGGTATCCTCGGTCTCGCCCGAACGGTGCGAGATAATGGTTTGCATACCAGCACGATGTGCCAACTCTACCGCCTCGAGCGTCTCGGTCAGGGTGCCTATCTGATTAACCTTCACAAGCACCGCATTGCCACACCTCTCCTCGATACCGCGACGGATAAACTCTGTATTCGTAACAAAGAGATCATCACCCACAAGCGTACACCTATCCCCAATCTCCTCGGTCAGCAGCCGCCAACCCGACCAATCGTTCTCCGCCATACCATCCTCGATGGAGTCTAT
>JAZNHC010000045.1:0-10998 GCA_045576755.1 Alistipes sp. | reverse complement strand
ATGCCTTTACGCGGTCAACGATGAAGCCAGCCTTGTAAGCAGCAACATATCCACCCTTCTCCTCAACCTCGAGGAAGAGTATCCAAGCCTCGTTAGCGATGCAGTTGGTCAAGTTCTCGATGTAGTACGAACCTCCGGCTGGGTCGATAACCTGGTCGAAGTGCGACTCATGCTTCAACAAGAGCGACTCGTTGCGTGCAATACGATACGAGAACTCCGATGGCTCTGCGTAGGAGTGGTCGAACGGAAGAACCTCCAACGAGTGAACACCTGCGATAGCAGCCGACATAGCCTCGGTAGTGCCACGCAACATATTTACGTATGGGTCGTAAGCGGTCTGGTTCCAAGCCGAAGTGCGAGCGTGTGCGTACAACTTGCAAGAGCAGTCGCAAGCAGGCTCATACTTCTTCACGATGTTAGCCCACAAAAGACGAGCAGCGCGAAGCTTAGCCATCTCCATAAAGTAGTTCGATGTTACGGCAAACGAGAAACGGATCTTGCGAGCCACCTCGTCAATCGAGCAGCCCTCCTCCATCAACCATACGAGATAGTCGTGAGCAGCTGCCAACGAGAATGCCAACTCCTCAACGATGGTCGAACCACCATCCGAGAAGTAGTGTCCCGAAACTGTAATTACGCGAACCTTCTTGTACTCCTGGGTTGCCTTAACGAGCGAAACCAAAGCCTCGCAGTCGCAGCAAGCACCCTTAACGGTCATTCCCTTTACGAGTGGATCGAGTGCGATGTTGAGACGGAGGTCAGCCTTTGCTACGCCATCCTTCTCGGCCTTAGCGATGATCAACTCACCTGCCTTAGCTGCATACTTGCCGCAAACAGTTACATCAACTGCAGGGAGAACGATGCCTGCCAAGAGAGTGTCGATGCTCTCTGCAGTAGGCTCAACCTCAGCCTCGCAGAAGCAGAAACCGAGCGAATCAACACCCGAATTGAGCATTGCAAGAGCAGTAGCGTTAGCCTCCTTTGGACAAGCCACTTTAATAGTCTGGTGAGTAAGCCACGAATTGTCGGTGCTTACGCCACGCAAATAAGGGAACTCACCCGCCTGAGCACCCAATGTCTCAAGACCTTCAAGGTTCTCGGCGCGATAGTATGGACGGAGGTTAAAACCCTCTGTTGTACGCCATACCAACTTACGCTCGTAATCGGCACCTTTGAGGTCGGCAGTTATCGCAGCCTCCCACGCCTCGGTTGATACCGGTGGGAACTCGGCGAATAACTTTTCACGATTGTTTGTTGCCATAGTTTTTTTTTTAGAATTTAGTTTAGGGTAAAAATATTTTATTTTTAATCAGTTTGTTCCTATTCCTTATAAAATCGTGTAAAGTTAAGCATTATTTTCGAGATTGGCACCTTTTTCCGCAGAAAAAAGTGAGGCCGACTGCAGAAAGCAATCGACCTCACCACGTTTTTGCACAAAAGTTACTCCTTTTCGAAGACAAGTACCGCCAGACCATACTGACCCAACGTTACCGACTTGCCACCCTCGGCAACCACCGCATCGCCCAACACCGAAGAGTCGGCATAACGATAACCCGGAACCGAAATAGAGGTTGTCAGCGCACCCTTCTCGAACTCATTTGTAGCTACCACTGCGACTCTTTTCTCGCCAAAGAATCCCTTTGCCTGCACCGCCTTATTCGAATTTTCGAAGCCGAGAACATCGCGGAAGGTGCCGAGCATCAAGCAATCCGTATACTTGTTACGAATAGCATTCACCCTTGCCAAATATGCCTGATAGTTTGGTGTTTCGTCTATCAAACTACGACAACGGTATATCTCTATATCGTTGAGCAAACCCTTCAGGAGTGTCATATTGACACGTCGCTCGACATCGGTATCATCACGAATGTTTCGATCCGAGAAGATAACCTCAGGGAAGGTGTAGCGGAACAACTCCGAAAAGTTCTCTTTACCGTGCTTGATGCCTGTGATATGGACGAAGTCTACCCACTGCGCTGTGTAATCAGCCAACTGCTCCGTTCCAAATCCGAAGTCAGGCTCATACTTCGACTCGAGGTAGTCGCGCAGATACTTCAAAGTTTGTCCCTTATCGTAAATCAAGCGATTGTTTGGCACAGGAAACTCGCGCGATGTATCCCACGGTAATTTCTGTTGAAAGCCAAATCCGAGTTGGTCAAAGAATACGGCATTGGCTCCATTGCGATGTGCGCGGTCCGCCATCTCGACCAACATATCGCGCCACACCTGATGACGAGTATCAGCCATTACAAATGTCACAGCCTGGTACTCCGCCAACCACGATCCCATACCCGAGAAACGATACTGATCTGCAATCTCCGTACCCGAAGGACCCTTGTAGCTGATGCGCTTACCCTCGCCACTCTTGTAGAATTCACTCTCGGTGTCGATAAGCTGACCGTTGTAATACATAATCAACTTCTGACCGCTCTGCTTAAACCTCTCGATAGCCTTACGCCATCCCTCATCGCCACCCTGGCTCTCATCGGGTGAGTAGGCAGGATTTCCTCTATCCATACCTTCGTTCCACCAACCAAAGGCGAATACGGCATCGGCATCAACACTCTCGCCTACCCTCTGCATACGTCCGTAAAGGTCGGAGTACTTGAAGAGATACTTGCCATACTGATGTTTGAAGATAACGCGCTGCCACGACTTCATCTCGCGAATCCACTGCGGCACCTCATGATAATCCCACCAGGTGGTACGTACCCACGCGCCATACTTGTCGGCTGCCTTATGCCAAGTACCACAATATGGTGATAGGATATTGCTATCGTTTGCCCACTTCTCGCCAGCGAAGCATTGCGGATATTTGAACAATCCGAACTCAGGCTCTACAAATGCACCACACTTGTCGGCATAGACACGAAGGCCGTGCCAAGTATCCTGAATCGAAGCGTCGTGGCTTCCCACATACAAACCCTGCTTCTCGCCCGCCAGAATATAGCAGTTCATCGAAGCACTCGCTCCATAACGGCAATCGAGCTGACGGAAAATCTGCGCAGGTGTACGGTACGGAATCTTATTTCCGCTCGCCATAATGCTCTTCACCGGATTGTCGAAAATGCGTCCTCCGTTCCTCGATAATATAAGTTTGTGATCTGCAGGCAAATTCACATTGCGCACCAACGGATATTGCAACTCGCGCACTACGCTATGCGGAATGCCATTCTCGAGAGCTGATGCAAAACGCACGTTTTCGCCTTCGAGCCATATTTTAAGACTCAATTTGATGGCTTGACTTTCTCCGCGCACATTCAGTCTCTCATACTCTAAAGCTATCGTCGTGCCGTCACACGACACCCTTGGCAGCTGCTCGCCACCAAGAATTTCGATCTCTTGCTCGGAATGTGTATCGAGGTACATACGCCACAAATAGCCACCCGACGCATAGTTGTGATTAGTGGCCAGATTGGTTAGAGATACCAAACTGCCCTTCTCGTTTACTACAATCTCCACTTTGTCGTTTCTCAGCGAATAATCGGCAGCATTAGCCGATAAAAATCCTAAAGAGAATAGAATCAATAGAAAAGTTTTAAAGTTCTTCATAGTTGGTTGAAATTTCAAGCAAATATAACATTTATCCAACATAAAAACAAAAATCAGCGGACATAAAGCATAAAACCACAATTATTGTTTTTCGATATCTTATTTTAATAAAACAACTAAACCACCACAGCATAGTTATCGTTTTTCGATATTACAGGCAGATTTAAATAGTTATTTTTACACTTTTTATACAAAAAGAGGAAACTTTTCTCTATATTTGCGACATCAAAGCAAAACAGAAAAAGTTATGTCGCTACTACGATTTAAGATGTTCGAGAAGGCACTCGACCACAAACCCGTCGAGGTAAAGGCCCCTTCACGCAACCCATCCGACTACTTCGGCACAATGGTATTTGGTCGTCAGCAGATGCGAAAGTATCTGAACAAGCAGATTTACGAGGCTCTGCTCGACACCATCGAGAACAGCACACCCCTCTCAGCCGAAATTGCCGATGCAGTAGCGGCAGGTATGCGTCAGTGGGCGCTCGAAAATGGCGCAGACCACTACTGCCACTGGTTCCAGCCACTTACGGGTGGAACAGCCGAGAAGCACGACTCTTTTGCCGAGCCCGATGGTATGGGCGGTATGTTGGAGGAGTTCTCGGGCAAGGTGCTTGTGCAGCAGGAGCCCGACGCATCGTCCTTCCCGAGTGGAGGTATTCGCAACACCTTCGAGGCTCGAGGATACTCGGCATGGGATCCCACATCACCTGCATTTATCGTTGATACGACACTTTGTATACCTACCGTATTTATATCGTACACGGGCGAGGCACTCGACTACAAGACCCCTCTGCTCCGTTCGATCACAGCCGTATCAAATGCCGCTACCGAAGTATGTCGCTACTTTGACCGCAATGTCGAGCGCGTAAAGGTGTTCCTCGGATGGGAGCAGGAGTATTTCTTGGTGGATGATGCCCTATGGTCGGCGCGCCCCGATCTTGTGCAGACAGGTCGAACCCTTATGGGACACGAATCTGCAAAGAACCAACAACTCGACGACCACTACTTCGGCGCTATTCCGCAGCGAGTACTCGCCTTTATGAAGGATCTGGAGTACGAGTGTCTGAAGTTGGGTATTCCATTGAAAACGCGCCACAACGAGGTTGCCCCGAACCAATTTGAGTTGGCACCAATATACGAAGAGGCTAACCTCGCAAACGACCATAATCAGCTGTTAATGACCATTATGGGCAAGGTTGCCACACGTCACCACTTCCGCGTATTGCTACACGAGAAACCATTCAAGGGCATCAATGGCTCGGGTAAACACAACAACTGGTCGCTCGGCACAAATACAGGCGTAAACCTCCTCAAGCCAGGACGCACAGCATTCGAGAATTTGCAATTTATAACCTTCCTTGTGAATGTTATTGCCGCCGTACATCGTCATAACGGATTGTTGAAGGCCTCGGTGATGAGTGCATCGAACGAGCACCGCTTAGGCGCCGGCGAGGCTCCTCCGACAATCATTTCGACATTCCTCGGTACGCAGGTTTCGGAGGTGTTGGACAAGATTGAACAGTCGCTCGACGACGAGGATATACGCTTCGACTCGAAGAATGTATTCCGTATGGGTGGTTTAACACAAATTCCGTCGCTTTTGTTGGACAATACTGACCGCAACCGCACATCGCCATTTGCCTTTACGGGAAATCGTTTCGAATTCCGTGCAGTAGGATCTTCGGACAACTGCGCCGACGCAATGATTGTGCTCAACACCGCGGTTGCCGAGGCACTTATCGACTTCCGCAAGAGCGTAGACGAGCGCATAGCCAAGGGCGAGAAGAAGGATAAGGCGATATATGAGCGATTGCGCGAGTTGATACGCGAGTGCAAAGCCATCCGTTTCGACGGCAACGGCTACTCCGAGGAGTGGCGCAACGAGGCAGAGAAACGAGGTTTGGATTGCGAGACATCGGCACCGCTTGTGCTTGATCGCTACCTCGACGCCCAAAGCCTTGAACTCTTCGCCTCGATGGGCGTATATAGCGCAAAAGAGGTGGAGGCACGCACCGATATCAAGTGGGAGCAGTACGTCAAGAAGATCCAGATCGAAGCGCGCGTTTTGGGTGAGTTGGCAATGAACCACATCGTACCTATCGCCTCGCGCTACGAAGACATCCTGCTCGACAAGGTCTGGAAGATGCGCCAAATAGGTATGCAGTCGCGAAGTGACGACGAACTGATACATCTTATCCAAAGACGCACCGCGCGAATACAGCAACTTGTAACCGATATGATAGAGAGTCGCAAGAAGGCAAATGTAATTGAAGATACGCGCGAAAAGGCTATTGCTTATCATGATACGGTAGCGGTATTTTTCGACAAAATTCGCACCGAGGTAGACAAGCTCGAGGAGGTTGTCGATGATCAGATTTGGACTCTTCCAAAGTACCGCGAAATATTGTTTGTCAAGTAGTCACCGAGAGCAATATTCATAAAAAGAGTATAAAGATTGGGCTTTTTTGCTCAATCTTTTTCTATTCGTACTTTGATTTATAAAAAATAATGCATAACTTTGTTATGGAAACTATAGACAAAACCAAATACAAACTGTTAAACTCTATTGAAATGAAAAATTTATCCAAATTTTTTATGGCAGTTGCAGCTCTGTTCGTGGCGTTTGCTTGTACGACAGACGTAACTGAAGACCTTAGCGTTCAGCTTGGCGGCAACGCAGGTCAAACAACACTCTCTATCTCGTTGGAGGAGTCACGTACTCAACTCGGCGAGAAGGCAGGCGATCTCTATCCTGTTGTTTGGAGCGAGGGCGACGCTATTGCCATCAATGGCGTAGCTTCTGCACCTCTTACAGCAGAGCAGGCAGGTGCTACCGCAGCATTGTTCACTTGCGAAGGCGAACTTGCCCGCCCTTACAATGTAGTATATCCGGCTCCTGCCGAAGGTGTTACTGCGGCTGAGGGACTCTATCCTGTAACCTTCCTTGCAAATCAGAACTACGTTGAAGGTTCGTTCTGCGAAGGTGCTGCTCCGATGTATGGCTATGCAGCAGCCGACAGCGAAGGTGCAATTCAACTCAATCACCTCACAGGTGTTATCCGCCTTGCCGTTAAGGGCGAGGGCGTAACACTCCGCAACCTCACCATCACCTCGGAGAGTGGCAAGCTTGCAGGTAACTTCGATCTCGATTGCGCAACAGGTACCCTAACCGCACACGAAGATGCCACAAATGCTGTCACCGTGTCGTTCGGCAAGGGTTTAACATTGAAGGCAGATGAGGCCACCCCGATCTATGTGGCGGTTCCTGCAGGAAACTACGGTAAGGTAACCTTGATGCTCAACAGCACTACCGACATTATGAAACTCGCATTCGACAGCTCAGCTAAACCTGTCACTGCAGGTGTTGTACGCGAGTTTGCAGAGTTCACATACGAGGCGAACGCAAGCGAAAGCGAGACATTCCTGATCGACTCGAAGGAGGCATTGTTGCAGTTCGCTCAGATCGCAGCCAACTTCGCACCTTACACAACCGCGAAGGTCACCGCACCTATCGATATGACAGGCGAGGCTTGGTCGGCTATCGAGGGCTTCGGTGCCTACATATTCGATGGTGGCGAATTCGAAATTAAGGGTTTGACTGCTCCTCTCTTCGGCGCTACCGCTGCGACCATCAAGAACGTCAAGCTGACAGATGTAGCTATCGAGGTAACCGATCTCGCAAAGTCGGGTGCTATTGCCTGCGAGTTGTACGATGGTTCATTACTCAACTGCTCGGCTGCAGGTGCTTTGCACGTAAACAACACGACACTTGCACCGGATAGTTACACAAATCTATACAACGATATTGCTCACGGTGGTATGGTAGGTTATGTTAGCAATGCAACCATTTACAACTGTACTAACGATGTCGATATCACTGCAACTTCGTTCTGCTCTGAAGCAAAGTCTATCAAGGTTTGTTTCGGTGGTGTAGTTGGAGGTTGTGCCAACAACTCGTCGTTCGACACTCTTATCAACAATGGAGATGTAGTTTACAACGGAACTACACAGTCTCAGAATATCTATATGTCGGGTATTGTCGGCAAAGAGAACAGTGCAAGCGGAGAGAGAGGTATTGCGTTACTCTCGAACTGCACAAACAATGGCGAATTGTCAACCAGCAAAGAGAGCGTCTGCGGTAACGCTGTACTTATGTCGGGTATTACAGGTGCTATTCCTACGACAAGCGACTTCATCTGCGATAAGTTGGTGAACAGTGGAGCAATTACCCACAATGGTAAGGGTGGAGGTTTGTCTATGTCGGGTATTGTCTCTTACAATACGACTGCTTCTTTTACAAATTGTAGCAACTCTGGCGATCTGAAAGTTTCGGCAGGTGCAACCATCACCTCATTGTATATGGGAGGTCTATTCGGTCAGAGCATTGTTTCTGACAAGATCGCATCGTGTACCAACAGCGGTAGCTTGACCCTCGAGGCAAATGCAACGGGTGGAACAACTGTACATATGGGAGGTATTGGAGCAGGTGTAGCAGAGGTTACCACAATATCGGGTTGTAGCAATAGCGGTGCAATCTCCATTGCCGACAATGCAAATATTACTGCCATTCGTATAGCAGGTATCTATGCCGGTACGAGTCTGGTTGTCAATGGTACTATGAGCGATTGCCACAACACAGGAAATTTCTCGGTTGGCGATAACATTAAATTAACAGGTACTATTGCAATGTCGGGTGTAGCCAACTGGCTGACGGCAACAAAAGCCACTCCAAAGGTTACCAACTGTACAAACAAGGGCTCTCTCACCATTGGCAACATCACCAACGAAAATGGCACAGGCAATGGTCAGCGTCTTTTGACAGGTGGTGTATTCCACTCGGTTTCTGCAGGAGAAATCTCCAACTGCTACAACTATGCTGAGGGTGTCACTACCGTTGGCACAGGAAAGTGGACATCACGCTATATGATTGGCGGATTGTTCGGCTATATTGGACAGACAGGAGCCATTGCTAATCAGGTAATTACCATCACCGATTGCCAGAACTATGCTGCAATCAATGTTAATCCGGTAGGTGAGATTGGTACGGCACAGATTGGAGGTCTTACTTCGGAGTGTTATGCTGCCGCAACCGACGACATCGACCAGGTACTCTTCGAGAGAGTTCACAACAGCGGAGCTATCACCGTTAGTGGTAAATACACCTCTGCTGGTTATCCTCGTTTGGGTGGTCTCTTGGGTATTTGCAACATGCCTACACTTGAGCTCAAAGAGTGCAAAAACTTTGGTACTATTACACTTAAAACAACTGATAGCGGTCAGAAGAAGGTCGGAGGAATTGTTGGTGCCGACACTAACAAAGGTACATTCAAGATTACCAACTGCGAGAACAATGGAGATATTAAGGTCACTACCATTGTGGCATCTCTCCGTTTGGGCGGCATCTTGGCATCAGACGATGGTGCTAATCCAACTATTATCAGTGGTTCGAAGAATACGGGTAATTTCACTATTGCAGATCAGACTGCAACAGGTAACAACTATGCTATTGGCGGTATCTTAGGATACAGCAACTATAGTGGCCTCACCATTAGCGGCTGTACAAATGGTGATGCAACTGATGCAACAAAGGGCGCTATCACTCTCGCCAAGGCTCCGGGAGGAAGCGGCGTAGCGGGTATTGCAGGCTACCTCGCGGTGGCGCAAACCATCACCTCGTGTACAAACTATGGAACCATCAAGCAGCAGGGCGATAGTGCTAATCCTCGACTTGGTGGTATTGTAGGTTACCATACTACGGGAAATCTTACTCTCGACAAGTGCGAGAACCATGGTGCTGTTGTAAACGATGGTATCGTGTCGACAATTTTGAACTTGGGTGGCCTTGTAGGATTATACGGGCCTTCAAGTACACTTACAGTCAAAGATTCGAAGAATACCGGTAGCGTCACCTGCACAAGCAATCAGACTACCAAATCAGAGTCACTCTATGTCTACCGTCTTGGTGGTATCGTAGGAGGTTCGGTGGGTAAAGTAGCGATTAGCGGTTGTACAAATGGTGCTGCAGATGATGCGACAAAGGGTGCTGTAACAATCGGAGATGCTCCAACAGGTGTAACCCTTGGAGGTATAGTAGGATTGGGAGAATCAACCATAACAATCACTACATCCAAGAACTATGGTGATATCTGCCAGACCGGTAAGGGTAGTTGCAGCAAAGAGTTCCGTGCTCACCTTGCCGGCATCTTAGGCATAGGCTCGAGTGGCAATGTTACTATTACCGATTGCGAGAACTACGGTAAGGTGGAGTATGGCACGGTTAAACCGAACAATCGTGTGGATGTTGCCGGTATCACCGCAACCACCATCGCTGCAGGAACCAACACCATCTCCAACTGTAAGAACGGTGGCACGATCGCATGTATGGCAGATTCTTCGGCTGAGATTTGCGTTGCCGGAATCGTTGGATGTCCTCAGGGAACAACCCTCGTAGACAACTGTACAAACCTTGAGACAGCCGTAATTTGGGGTGGTGGAGCATGCTCTACCAACTACGATATCGGCGGTATTCTTGGTGGTCCGTCGGGTGCAGCAACCGAACTCACCAATAGTAAGAACTATGGTTTGATTAAGCAGTCTGCGGTTTGCTCCAACAACGCAAACGTCGGAGGTATTGCGGGTTACGCTTACAGCATTGGTTTGATCGACAAGTGCGAGAACTATGGAGCCTTGGAGATTGCCGGAAGTACAGGCAGCGTTTTTGCCGGAGGTATTGTCGGCCATATGCGCCACACCGCAAAGACAAGCAAATCGGTTATTACAAACAACGTCAACTACGCAAATTTGACATTTGGCGGTAGTGGTAAGACCTATGCCGGTGGTGGAGCTTTCGGTTATATAAGAGTCGATGCAAATCCTAAGGCTGAATTAGTAATTGACAATATCTACAATTTGGGAAACCTCGTCTATAGCGCAACTGCTACAACACCTTGTTTTGGAGGTTTGGCCGGAACTTGGACCGCTCTTGCTAAGATCACGAATTCGAAGTGCTACTGCAACATCGAGACAAATGACCGCCCTGCAGGATGGATCTGCGGAGATGCGCGTAGTGAGACCTCATACTCCGAGAATTGTGCAATCGGTGGTATATTGATTACCGAGTGGGACTACACCGACTTGGAGCCACGTCCTATTGGCGAGCAGATCAACGAGGGCAACTATACAAACTATATGTATAAAAGCGGTGCTGACACCGATTGGACAGGTACTACCAATTACGACGGTTGCACCCTCTTGTCATCGAAACCAACAGTTGAATTCTAACCCTTTAACACCATTTACGACTATGAAAAAGTATTTAAGCCCTGAATTCGAAATTTTTGAGGTGGCTGTTGAAGGCGGCTATGGTGATAGCGCGGTACTTCCGGGCTTCGGAACCGAGAGTGACGAGTTTGTATACTAACAAACTCCTCAACGCAACAAGAG
>JAZNHC010000044.1:0-2366 GCA_045576755.1 Alistipes sp. | reverse complement strand
ATGAAAAGAGTAACACTTCTGCTACTTGGTTGCGCCATGACACTCATGGCCAACGCTACAAACGTAACATTCGAGCAGGTGCGCGAACTCGCCACCGAAAAGGGCTCGGTTGTTGAGAAGAGCATGCTCTTGGAGGGCATCGTTGTGAGCGACTACCGCTCGGAAAATATGGCTCTCAACCCAAATATAAACGCATGGGTCGTAGATCGTACCTTTACTCGTTGTGTAGCCTACATTCAGAAGGCTGACGGCTCACTCGGTATGCGTTTGGTATTCGACCACGTAGGTGATAACGGCTTGACCTTCGGTGCAAAGGTCGTGATTGACCTCAAAGGTGCAAAGCTTAAAAAATACACCACCCCAACTACATTCTATGAGGCTTCGGGACTCGACTTCCTCAGTGTTAAGGAGTATGAGGCAGGCTCACCGGAGAATGTTGTAAAGAAGGAGAAGCTCATTTCGCAACTCACTGATGATGATGTATTTACCTTCGTAACTATTCCAGATGTGGAGTTTATCATCAAGGACGGTTGCTACACCAACGTCTATGAAGAGTTTATGCAGGCTACCCCTATCAACAGCAAGAGTTTCGTGCCAAACAGCCGTATGGACGGTTGGCTCACCACGCTGCTCGGTAGCGATATGCACGCAATATGTATGGGTGTAAACTCGATGTGCCAATGGCGTCGTGCAGGTAACGGCGTGCCACAGGGCGTAGGTAAGGTTCAGGGTGTCATCGTTTCGGAGGCAAACCGCCGTTTCGGTATCTCGCAGGGCAAGTATCAGATTCGCCCACACGACGAAAGTGGCATCATCTTCGATGAGGCCTCGAAGTCGCCTTACAAGACTATTTGCAGCTGGCAATATACCGACAACTACACCGGAACACTCTACTTCACGATGGCGGGTGAGTCGCGTAACTTCAACGCACACGGAACTGTTGGTGATAGCGTAGAGGCGGAGATTGGTCGCGGACGCTTTAAGTGTACCGCACCGGGCAAGATGCGTCTTGATGCCGACTACACCAACCTCGTTATAGACGGCCAGCTCGGAAAGGTAAATAACGGCTGTCTTCGTTACGAGTCGAATGTATGTGATTGGTATGACTTCTCAAATCCGGAGCAGCCAAGACCAAAGCGTGCATTCTTGATTAACTTCTCGGCGAAGAAGGCTACGGAGGTGGTATATTTCTACTTCACCTTCTGTGCCGGTAACCACTCTATCGAGCGCTCGCTGAACTTCCCTGCATTCTGGAAGGTGTCGTACTCGTTGGACGGCATCTACTACAATCCGCTCGTGGATCTCACCTCAAATACAGACCGTGTAGTATTGCGCTCGGTGCTCTACAACAACAAGGGACTCCCTGCAACAGGCTATGGCAAGAGCACTATCCAGACAGGTTATGACACCGGAGCAGGCTTTACAGAGCACGTCTTCGTTCTTCCGAAAGAGGTACTCGGAGCCAAGAATGTAACGCTCAAAATCGAGCCTTACGACGATGTTCTCTCGCGTCTTCACCCTAAATGGTCGTCGCGTGTTGCCCGCATCGGCAGAGATCCAAAGAACCGTTATGTGAAGCCAACTGATAATTACCTTACAGTAATTCGTTTTGGTGAAGTTACAGTTAAAATGAAATAGTTATGCAGAGAGTAATTATATGTTTAGCACTATTGGTTGCACCACTCTTTTCGAGCGCTGCAACATTTGAGGAGGTGCGCAAGATGGCTTCGACAACGCCACAGGAGTTTACCTCTTCCACAATTATTGAGGGTATCGTTGTGAGCGACTATCGCTCGCTCAACAACGAGCTAAATCCAAATCTCGACTTTATGAGCGTGGATCATTCGCAAGATCTTCGCACTGCGTATATCGTCAGCACAGATGGTCGCTATGGCTTCCGCTTGCAGTTCATCTCTCACCACGAAAACCGCTTGGAGCGTTGGGATCGTGTGAAGTTGGAGTTGAAGGGCTCGGTTATTCTCCGAGAGAATGAGCCTGAGCGTTATACCATCTCGGAGTTTAAGAAGGCTTCGATTCTCTCGCAGGTTGCAGGTGAGCCTATCGTAGGCAAGTCGCGCAGCATTGCAACTATCCAAGACGAAGATGTCTATACGCTTGTAACCATCAACAACACCGAGTTTATGCACAAGGAGGGCTCCTTCACGAATGTCTTTGAGCAGTTCGTACAGCCTATGCCTCACAATTCGGCTTCAAGACCTAACGGCTACACCGATGGTTGGGCTTCGTTGTTCAAGGATAAGAATGGCGATGCAATGTATATGCTCATCAACACCCGTGTTCCTTGGCGTCGTGGCTACGAGCGAGTACCACAGGGTACAGGACCTATCACAGGCGTTGTGGTACAT
>JAZNHC010000043.1:0-14752 GCA_045576755.1 Alistipes sp. | reverse complement strand
TCTTCCTGCGCGAGACAAATCGTTTGCGCGAGAAGTATGGCTATACCGAGTATGCCGGATAGGGGTTATACTCCAATGTACCATCCCAACAAATGTGGAACACCAATCTATCGACCTTGCACATCGAATGCATAGACCACCTCTTCCACCCCTCGAACGATGGTTCACCCTTCTCGTAGAGGTAAAATCTGGTCGTAGCCTGCACCTCATCCGACCCACTTACGTAACCTCGCGCCTCGATCCATATCGACTCATCCTCGCCCAATGGTCGCTCGGCTGTGCGGTAGCCATTGCCCGTAACATTGCGCGAATAGGTGGTGTTCGCCACCATCATACTCTCGATGTAGCTGCTCTTGCTATCGAAACGAAGCTCGACACAACCACTCATAAAGCCGTTGCAGATAAGGAAATTTTTACCCGAATAGGGGGCATCGACATAGGCGTAGAGTTGCTTGTCGTAGGTGCCATCCTCCGACGGTTGCTTGCTACAGTGGTTCGACAAGGCTGCACCCTCCCAATAGCCCGGGTAAGGTTGCGACACCTCACCCACAAGGTCACTCTCCTCGTCGTGCCACGAGGTGGCTATGGCTCCCGTGAGGAGATTATCACCATTTGGGTTACTATCTACAAGAGCATCCCACTCTTCTCCCTCAAAGTTGCAGTTATACTTATATACAGTATAGCTGTCGCTCTCCGGTATACACCCTCCTATGGCAAATGCCACAACAAAAAGTGCTACTATATTTATAAATCGCTTCATAGTACCACAAAGTTATACAAATAAACGGAAAACTGAAAGCTTTTTCGACTTTACGCTAAAAATAAAAGTTATTAACGACTATTAAGGCTTATTAAGGGTGGCGCAAAAGAGATGCAGAGTCCAACCTTACTTGCCGTTACTCGCCCTTACTTGCCTTTTCTACCCCTAATATCTTCCGCAGTCTAACGACGAAAGAGCGTGATTATAGCCCATACAGATAGCGTTAGAATGGTGCTATTTCAAGGCAGACAAGGTGATGAAAGCGGAGCATACTTCGGGTATGTGAGCATTTCATTATCCGCTGTCTAACGACGAAAGAGTACCGTTATAACGCTATCTGCCCCACGAGTCGCGGTCCAAAGTACGATAATTGATCGCCTCGGCGATATGCATTGCATTGATATCGGGCTCGCCTGCAAGGTCGGCAATGGTGCGGGCGACCTTAATTATTCTGTCGTAGGCGCGCGCGGAGAGATTGAGGCGACTCATTGCATTCTCGAGAAGTGAGCGCACCTCGCTACTTAGTGGACAGAACTTGCGCAACATCGCAGAGTTCATCATTGCGTTGGAGTGAATATTTGTCCCCTTGAAGCGCTGCGACTGGATCTCGCGAGCAGCAATTACGCGTCGGCGAACCTCGGCACTCGACTCCTCGACCTGATCGCCATTTATCTCCGAGAGAGATACGGGCACAACCTCGATATGCATATCTATACGATCAAGAAGAGGTCCAGATATTCGCGAGAAGTAACGATTTATGGCGAATGGCTGACACGTACACTCCTTGGTCGGATGGTTGTAGTAGCCACACGGACAGGGATTCATTGCACCGATCAGAGTGAAGTTCGAGGGATACTCGACACTATATTTTGCACGCGAAATGGTTATCATCCTATCCTCCAACGGTTGGCGCAACACCTCCAAGACATTGCGACCAAACTCAGGCAACTCGTCGAGGAAGAGTACTCCGTTGTGTGCCAAGCTAACCTCTCCGGGCTGCGGTGTTTGACCTCCGCCAATAAGCGCTACCTGCGAGGTGAGGTGGTGTGGAGCCCGGAACGGACGCTTTGTCATCAGACCTATGTTTTCGCCCAACTTTCCCGCTACAGAGTGTATCTTTGTAGCTTCGACTGCTTCGTCCAAGGTCATTGGAGGCATTATCGTAGGTATACGACGTGCCAACATTGTCTTACCCGAACCCGGGGCACCAATCATCAGGACATTGTGACCTCCTGCAGCGGCAATCTCCAACGCACGCTTCACATCGCGCTGTCCCTTCACATCGGCAAAATCCTCGGCATAGAGGTTTTGCTCATCCTCCCTATCCGACACTTTACCAAGAGCCTGAGCGATATCTATCTCGTTGTTCAGATAGGCTATTACCTCCTTCAGTGAGTTCACAGGGATAACCTCTATTCCCTCGACAACTGCCGCTTCGTGCGCACTTGCAGCCGAAACAACAATGCGACTCAATCCGCACTCCTTAGCCATAACGGCAAGTGGCAATACACCTCGAACGGGTTTTATGGCACCATCCAACGACAATTCGCCAACAAACATCGTATCTGTCAAACGAGTATCGAGCACCTGTTGTGTGGCAGCCAAGATGCCCACCGCAATAGGTAAATCAAAACCCGAGCCCTCCTTGCGAAGATCGGCAGGGGCAAGATTTACAACCACCTTCTTGGCGGTCATACGGCGTTGCGAGTTCTCGAAAGCGGAGCGAATACGCTGCTCACTCTCCTTTACGGCATTGTCGGGCAAGCCCACAAGGTAAAGACCAATTCCTCCACCTGCTACATTGACCTCGACATCGACCTTAACGGCCTTAATTCCTACTATTGCACCCGCAAAACACTTTACAAACACTATAATTATCCCCCCTTGCTTTAATACTCTACCAACGAGTAGTCCGTACCCGTGGTGATTTTTGTTTCGGTATATTCGTTATCAAAGCGGTCTTTCGCAACAACTTTGATTTTGCTAAAATCTCTCTTCTTCAACCTATACATATATAGGTGGTGGCATGGCGAATTGGTACCCACCTTATAGTCGCCATATCCACGCGCACCATTTATGTAACCCGAAGCGTATATATCGCCTGCCGTAGGCACACTCGAACAATATGGGTTTTCGAGCGAGCCATCTCCCAACATGTAACCATATCCTGCTCCGTCTGTACTTGGAGTAGTAGTTTCGTCCACATATATCTTTGGTCGAGCATAATATGCCTTGTCGGTCAATATATTATCCGTTGATACACGCTCCATTTCGCCCGAATATTCACCATCTTCATATACGCTGATAGTCCACTTACTATCTGCCATATATACATTTGCCAACAATACATCTTCGTCAAAATTGAAGGCGTAATAACCCCTCGCAACATTCGAGTTTGGTCGCTTTGCACCCGTAACGGCATTACCTCGGTAAAGACGCATCTGATGCGAACGATTTTTGGAGGTAGCACTATATCCCACATGGTACCAATCAGTGAAGGTTGCCCCCTCACAAACAAAGACTCCATATCCGGCAGGCGAGCCATCACCGCACATGTGCGATGTCCACCATGCTCCGCACAAAGCACCCATATTATGCTCGTATATATTTGCCTGCTTTGCTGCACCGATAGACTGAATAAGATGTGAGTGTCCCGACATTATATGAGCCTCTTTATACTCGTTTATAAGGTTTCGGGTATAGTCAACATAGGAGCCACCTCCATCTAACATAGGCATATGTACACACAAGATAACGGTCTTATCCTTCGGCACAAGAGCCAAATCCTGCTTTAACCAATAATAGTGCTCCTTCAAAAATCCTCTGGTTAGATTTGCTCCACAATCATCATTTCGTTGGTATTTGAGATTTCGCATACTGATAATATGCATATCGCCACGGTCGAACGAGAAGTTTGCAGGTCCGAAGATATCTTCATGGTCACGCTGAGCCTTCAACTCGAAGGAAGAGCTTCGCTCATCGGCATAGATAGGGTTTTCGGGGTTAAAGAAGTTGTTATCATGGTTACCCATCACATGGAATACCGGCATACCGGTATTAGAGGTAGCGAAGCTATTGAATACCGGCTGACGCCACTCGGAACGGTCGAAGTCGTTGTTGTTTGAAATCAAATCGCCAAGCGTAATACCGTAGCAAGGAACACCCTCCGCCTGCCATGTAGCGGCATGTGCCTTAATTGCCGGCACTGCTTGACTATTAAGTATATTCAAACCATTTGCATCAGCAACTTGCGGGTCGCCAATCACAAACAGAGCAAACTTACTCTCCTTACCACCCGCCAACGGTTTCAGCGTAAAGTCGTATTTGTGTCGTTTGTCATTATACTTTTGATAGAAATCGGGCTGTCCGTCTTTGACCGGAATTTCGTACTCGGCAGGTACAGTTATAAAGATATGCCATGCATCTTTTGACACATCGAACGAGTAGTAACCCTTGCTATTGGTCGTTACAACAGTATAGCCATCGCTCACCGCTACGCCCTCGATTGGTTGCCCACTATTATCTCGTACATATCCAAATACTGAATAATCGGTAATAATATGGTCCTCCACAATCTCAAAGCCATCTAACGAGCCTGCAATGCCTCGCTTATATTTTATGGTACCGAACTCACGAACCTTGCCGGCAGTGATGGCATTTGCGCTCCATGTCGCCGTCATCTTCTCGCCATTGGACTCGATAAAGTCGATAGTGCATGTTCCAACATTAATAGCAGGCAACGATAGATAGAAAATACTCTCTTCGCTCTTCGAGAGGGTAAAATTATCAGGCAAATAATATGTTACCGAACTTGTTGCACCCCCTTGCGGAGTTATCTTTGCAGTGGAGCATGTTACATCAAAAAGACCTGCAAGTTTGTTGTTCGTAGTAGAGGTAACAACTATCTTCTTCAACACAGCACCCTCGAAGGTCGATATTACCGGAAAACAGACAACACCCGCAATGTGTGACATGGTGAGTCTATCGCTCTTCTTATCCTTGTATCCACACATCGGCAGACTCTCCGTATCGAAAGAACCCTCGACATAGTACTGCTCCGACCGGAACTCAACCACAGGTTTTGCGGCTGTCGCAGCACTACAATATGGATATGTAACATTGTAAGGATAGCTTAATTCCGATTCAAACTCAAATATGGCACGACCTCTATTCTGCTCGTCAATCTTCGCCTCGCCCGACTTTTCGCCATTGACCACAATGCAGTCACCCTCGCTCCAATAGAGTGGATACTCACCATTACTCTTTTCACCCAATGCAATACGGGTATTTTCGAGCGAAATGGTCAAACTATTCTCACCCTCTTGACTAAGCACATCGGCAGTATTATCAGTTTGACAACCAACAAAAGTTGCTAAACAAGCAACAACGATAAGCGATAAAACTCTCTTCATAACATTACAATTTCATTTCCTTTGTTACAAAGATGATATTTTTTTGTCAAATATCAAACAAACAAGCCTGTTTTTTCGGCAAAACACTTAATTTATTGGCAATCAACGACTAACAGCACCGCCCACTCTGTCAAAATCGAAAACTTTTTTTGTCAAAAATGAAAGTTTTTCACAAAAACGATTTAGAATGGGGCAAACTCATCGTTCGTGGCACTCTGCAATACCGATGCCGACGATGATGGCTGTATGCTGGAGCTCTCCAGATCCTCGTATTGATCGAACGGAGGCTGGTGCATACCCGTATTTATCTGATCCCAATTGGTAAACTTCGCCTGATCCTTGATAAAGCGCAATTTCACATCCTCGACTGAGCCGTTACGGTGCTTGGCAATGATAAACTCTGCCAAACCCTCCACCGGCTCCTCACCGGGACCTGCCGTAAAACCGTAATACTCGGGGCGGTGGATAAATGCTACAAGGTCGGCATCCTGCTCGATGGCTCCCGACTCACGAAGGTCGCTCAACTGCGGACGCTTCGAGCCTCCACGCGACTCGGTGGCACGGCTCAACTGCGAGAGGGCAATGATAGGCACATTCAACTCCTTGGCAATACCCTTCAACGAACGCGAGATAAATGCCACCTCTTGCTCACGGTTGCCCTTATCGCCGTGACCTGCCGCTGTCATAAGCTGCAGGTAATCGACCATAATGATCTTGATGCCGCTGTTGGCCTTCAAACGACGTACCTTCGAACGGAACTCGAAGATAGACAACGCCGGTGTATCATCGATGTAGAGTGGAGCCATACCCAACACTTTGGTATTCGTCTCGAGCGTTTTCCACTCCGACGGGGTGAGTTTACCGCTACGAATTGTCTGACCATTGATTCCGGTCTCGGCAACAACCAGACGGGTCATCAGTTGCACCGAGGACATCTCCAACGAGAAGAATGCCACAGGAGCATCATAATCGACAGCCATATTTCGCGCCATAGTCAGCGTGAAGGCCGTCTTACCCATCGCAGGACGCGCTGCAATGATGATAAGGTCGGACGGTTGCCATCCAAGGGTAATATTGTCCAAATCGGTAAAGCCCGTGCAGACGCCGCTATAACGCGAGTCGTTCTCGGCAGCCTTCTCGATTTGACGGATCGTGGCACGAAGGATATCGCTTGCTGTCTGTACCGAACGTTTCACATAACCTTCAGTAATCTTAAGCACCTCGCCCTCGGCAAAGCCGATAAGGTCATTCACATCAATAGTGCTGTCGTAGGATTGACGCTGTATCTCGGTGGATGCGCGGATCAACTCACGCTGGATATGCTTCTGAGTGATGATGCGCGAGTGAAACTCTATATTTGCCGCTGTACCCACACGCTGGGTAAGTTGAGCAAGATAGTTCGCTCCGCCCACCTTCTTCAGCTCGCGCTTCGACTTGAGTTGGTTGGTGACGGTAAACAAGTCGATAGGCTGTTGAGCCATTGCCAACTCGCTCATCACGCGGAATATGAGTCGGTGCTCCTCCTTGTAGAAAGAGGCCTCGGTGAGGTACTCCTGCACCTCGGTAATCTTATCCGACTCGAGCATCAACGCTCCGAGGACCGCCTCTTCGAGCTCAACAGCCTGCGGTGGAACGGTTGCCAAAACCTCAGGTGCCAACTCTGCAAAAGCGCCACTATTTTTGCTATTTTTGAAATCCTTTGCCATTGTTTCTTCGATTATCCCACAAAAGTAGCCTTTTTTTGCCACACACGCAACACGCACACATACGCGCCTGTTGAAAACTATGTTTATAACACTTGTCGCAAAATCGAAATTGCCACTCTACACAGTTCTATGCTGTTTATATCTTTTTGAAAACTCTGTTATGTTTCGACGATTCGGCGCGACACCGCCAACGTTGCTATGCTGATGCGAACATCTCCTTCACACGCCTTGATTATGGCTGATGCACACGACGACATCGTAGCGCCCGTAGTCAAGACATCGTCGAGAAGCAGAATGTGCCTACCACGCAGACGCTCAACTCTCTTAACATCGAAAATCTCAGCCACGTTATCCCAACGCTCGATGTGATTTTTGTGGGTTTGACTATCGTTGTACAACCTGCGACGCACCGAGCCGAAGTCGCACTCCACGCCCATCTTGCGCCCCACACCCAAAGCCAACTGCTCCGATTGATTGTATCCTCGTTTCAGGCGACGACGATAGTGCAGCGGGACAGGAACAATAAGATCTATATCGTCAAAATTGCCACTCTCTCGTAACTCCTCACCGAGCCATTCGCCCATCTTCTGAGCAAAAAACCAACGGCCATAGTATTTGAAGTTGTGTATTATGCGTTGCCACTCGGTACCTCCGACATACCAAAACATTGCCGTAGCAGACTCAACGGGCAAGATATTATCGAAGAGAAGTTTTATCGGATTTTCCTTGCGTTTTGCGTATCCGGTAGTTGGCATATTGTAGCTGCACGACAGACATACACAGCCCTCCTTCTCCAACAACACTCTGCCACACGCAAGGCAGGTACGTGGTAAAACCAATGATGCCACATCGAGCACGACGCTCGAAATATCACATAATATCGACATCGCAAATGATAGCTATATTTCGATACGCCTTATCGTTTCGCAACTTGGCAATCTCCTCGCGCAAGATAGCCCTTGCACGCGAGAAAGATGCCTCGACCTCCACCTTCAGCATCAACTCTACACGATACTCGCCACGCACCCTGTCGATAAGCGGTGACACAGGTCCCAACACCCTGCCACCAAAGCGATTGCGCAACTGCTCGCCGAGTTGCAACGACGACTTCACAAGCAGATCCTTGTCGACGGTACGCATCGTAATCTTCACAATCCTCGCAAATGGCGGATAACCGAACTGCTTGCGCTCGGCAAGTAACTTTCGTGTCACTCGTTCGTAATCACCAATCATAGCATAGACCGAATGTTCCGGCTCGGCTGTCTGTATAATGACCTCACCTCGCTTATCTCGTCTGCCGGCGCGACCGGCCACCTGCATCAGCAACTGCCACGCCCTCTCTTCCGCCCTAAAGTCGGGCGAAGCAAGCAAATTGTCGCCATTGAGAATACCTATCAAGGTGACATCGGCAAAATCCAACCCCTTCGAGACGATCTGTGTTCCGACCAAAATATCGGCTTCGTGGCGCGCAAAGGCACCTATAATGCGGTTGTATGCCGCACCCGAAGTGGCTGTATCGCCATCTAAACGCAAAACTCTCGCCTCGGGGAAGAGTTGCGATATCGCCTCCTCGACACGCTCTGTACCAAAGCCCATAGGGCGCAGTTCGCCCGATTTGCAAGCAGGACAAAATCTGCCTATCGGCTCGCTGTAGCCACAATAGTGACATATCATTCGCCCTTTCTGCTGATGTGCCGAGAGGGTGACGTTGCACTTTGGGCATCGTGCCGACCATCCGCACGACGGGCATTCCATATATGGCGAATATCCACGTCTGTTTTGGAAGAGTATTACCTGCTCTTTTCGCTCTAAGCGATCTGCAATGCCATCGAGTAAATCCTTGTTGAAGTGCAATTTACGCTCGTTGCGCTTGACATTTCGCACCGTATCCGAGAGCACAATATCGGGCATCTCCACACCGCCATATCGTTCGGTCAGCAGTGCGTAGGCATACTTACCCGAAAGGGAGTTTGCATAGCTCTCGAGCGAAGGTGTTGCACTGCCCATCACGCACTTTGCATCGTGCAACGAGGCGAGTACAACGGCAGCATCACGACCATTGTAACGCGGATTGGGTTCGGTCTGCTTGTAGCTCGAATCGTGCTCCTCGTCCACCACAATCAAGCCCAATCGCTTGTAGGGCAGAAAGAGTGCCGAACGCGCACCCACCACAAAATTACCGCTTCCGGACGAAAGCATATCGGTATAGAGTTTTGTGCGTTGCTGAGGAGTGAGTTTCGAGTGATAGACGGTAACACTCTCTCCAAAGAGCAAACGCATACGCTCTACCAACTGCGTTGTCAGCGAGATCTCCGGAACAAGAAACAAGACATCTTCGCCACGCGAAAGTCGCTCTTCGATAAGGTGGGTATATATCTCGGTTTTGCCCGAACTTGTAACACCGTGTAGCAACGCTACTCTCTTATCTTTCAATCCATTGCGAACGTCGGCAAGCGCCTTTGACTGTGCCGTCGAGAGTTTCGGAAGAAGTGTTCTGCTCCACTTGCAATCGAGCTTGTACTCGCGTTCACCCATCTCCACCAAACCCACCTTGACAAGTGCCTTGAGTGCTGTAGCATCGAGTTGCACTGCGTAGCGTGGCAACACTCCTCCAGCCTTTTCGATTTCGCACAACGCCTCGTAGCGCTTTGGTGCACGTCGCCCCATCTTCGCTCGCACCTCCTCGGTAAAAACCTCGGCAACGAGCGTTACCGTAGACTCGCGCTTTGGGATGTAGGGCTCAAATTCGGCTTCGCATCTCGCTTTCGCCTTGATAACCGAGGGCAAGGCTACTCGCATTACCTCGCCTACCGAACAGATGTAGTAGTCGGCAATCCACTCCCAAAAGCGCATCTGCAACTCCGATAGCAGAGGCCTATCGTATAGTACTTTCAAAATAGGTTTTGCCTCACCGCGTGCAGGAGGGGTGTCGTGCAGCCGCCATACTATACCCGTATATACGGCACTCTTGCCAAACTGCACCGTCACAGCATCACCCACACGCACCTCCACACCTTCACCCAGGGCAAAGGTGTATGCCGGTTGCGCCAAAGGCAATACTATGTCGGCAAAACGATTCATCTTTTTGACTTAAAAGTTAGAAATCACCTTTTTCAACTATTCTCTATCCTATGTTAATGCGCAGAGAGCCAGTTCTCGCCAACTCCACATTCTGCGGTCAATGGAATTGACAACTTCGCTACCCCCTCCATCTCTTCGCGGACAATTTTTTCGACTTGCGCCTGCTCGGAGCGAAGGAGGTCTACAACAATTTCGTCGTGGACCTGCATAGTTATACGCGAACGCACGCCCTCCTCTTTGAAGCGACGTGCCACACCCACCATAGCGAGTTTCATAATATCGGCTGCGGTACCCTGAATAGGGGCATTTATGGCATTGCGCTCTGCTAACGCTCGAGCATTGGCATTGCGCGAGTCGATATCGGCAAGGTAGCGACGACGACCAAATAGAGTTTCGACGTAGCCCTTCTCGCGTGCTGCTGCTACTACATTATCCATATACTCCTTAACCTTAGGGTAGGAGTCGAAGTAGCCTTCGATAAGTTGTTTTGCCTCGCTACGCGGAATACGCAGTCGCTGGCTCAAACCAAATGCCGAGATTCCGTATATGATACCGAAGTTTGCTGTCTTGGCACGACGACGCTCCTCGCTTGTAACATCCTCGATAGGCTTCTTGAAGATACGCGCTGCTGTTGCGGCATGGATATCCTTGCCCTCGCGGAACGCCTCGCACAAATTCTCGTCACCACTCAAGTGCGCCATCAATCTGAGCTCGACCTGCGAATAGTCGGCAGATAGGAGTTCGTGACGTTCATCACTCGGCACAAAAGCCGAACGGATAGGACGTCCAAGGTCATCGCGCACGGGTATATTCTGCAAGTTAGGGTTTGCCGACGAGAGTCGTCCTGTGGCGGTAACTGCTTGATTGTAGGATGTATGGATATGTCCGGTAACAGCGTTCACAAGTTGTGGTAACGAGTCTACATAGGTCGAAAGCAACTTCTTCACGCCTCTGTACTCCAAAATCAGATCGACAACCTTGTGCTCGCCAGCAAACGATTGCAGATACTCCTCATCGGTGCAGAACTGCTTGGTCTTGGTCATCTTTGGTTTGTCGGTGATGCGCATCTTGGCAAAGAGCATCTCGCCAAGCTGACGGCTCGAATTGATATTTATCTCGCGCTCGCCCGACACCTCGCGGATCTGCTCCTCTATTTCGGCAAGTTTCTGCGACAGTGTCGCCGAATAGTTGCGCAACGCCTCGCTATCTATGCGAACACCCTCCCACTCCATATCGACAAGCACATCAATCATTGGCTCCTCGATGTCGTGATAGAGCTTTCTCAGCGTAGGCTCAGCCGCCAACATCGGTTGCAGATGGTTGTATAGTTGCAATGTAACGTCGGCATCCTCCGCAGCATATTCGGCAATACGCTCCACACCCACCATATCCATAGTGAGCTGCTTGGCACCTTTGCCGATAAGTGTTTCGATAGCTATAGGCGAATAGTTCAGGTATCGCTCTGCCAAGGCGTTCATACTGTGACGCGACTCGGCATCAAGCAGATAGTGCATAAGCATCGTATCGTACTTGGCTCCCTTGACCGCTATGCCCAACGCTCGGAGGAAGAGGATGTCGAACTTCATATTCTGTCCCACTTTGGCTATAGCCTCATTCTCGAATATCGGACGCAGGATGGAGGCATATTCCGACTCGATATCGTTGCGTGGGCGCACATCGGCATTGTGACCAAATGGCACATACCACGCCTCGTGCTCCTTCACCGCAAGCGACAATCCGACAATTCTGTCACCGAACATATCGAAACCCGTTGTTTCGAGATCGAAGCAGAAGAGTGGTTGTGCGGAGATCTCCGACACCACGCGACGAAGTTCCTCTGCAGAGAAGATTGTAGTATATTTGTGTGGCGTATTGGCAACCGTTGCAAAGGCGCTCGCAAAGAGGTCGGGCTCTTCCGACACACCCTGTGCCACCTCTACAGCCGATTCTGCAGCAGGCACTACGGGTGCAAACATAGCATCGAAGAGCGAGCCTTGCCCCTCCAACGACGCCCTCTTCTGCTGTCCCGCCTTCATTCGCGCCAAGTTGGCAAGCTGTGTCTGCGGTGCCTGTTGTGGAACGCTCGCATCTTCAGCAGGCGCAATATTGTTCAAATCGACAAGGAAGTTCTTGAAATCCAACTCGGCAAAGAGAGCCCTCAACTCGTCCACCTTAGGAGAGCATACAGTCAGTGACTCCTCGTCAAATTCGATAGGCACATCCAGACGTATTGTCGTCAGCACCTTGGCAAGTCGCAACTGCTCCTCGTTGGCAATGATGTTGGCACCTGTCTTACCTCCTATCTTATCGGCATTGGTGATGATATTCTCGACCTCGCCCCAAGCCTGAACCATCTTACACGCGCCCTTCTCGCCTACTCCGGGCACACCCGGGATATTGTCTGACGAGTCACCCCACAACGCCAAAATATCGCGCACCAACTCCGGACGGTCTATGCCATACTTTGCACGGATAGCATCCGTATCAATTATCTCGATATCGTCACCCTTCTGCTTGTAGAGCTTGCGATTTTTGCCCACCAACTGCCCGTAATCCTTGTCAGGCGTAACCATAAAGACCTCGTAACCCGCCTCGTCACCCTTCTTCGCGAGTGTTCCGATAACGTCGTCCGCTTCGAAACCGGGCACCTCCAATACCGGAATACACATCGCCTCGACAATGCGCTTCACGTATGGTACCGACCGCAAAATATCTTCGGGTGTTGCAGGGCGGTTTGCCTTGTATTCGGGGTATATCTCACGACGGAAACAGCCCCCCTTCGGATCGAATGCCACACCAAGAAGGTCGGGTTTTTCGCGTTTCTGGATGTCGCGCAGAAATTTCGTGAAGCCATAAACAATGGATGTGTTCATACCCGCACGATTGCGCATAGGTCGCCCCATAAAGGCGTAGTAGTATTTGAAAATCAATGCATAAGCATCGACCAGAAAAAGTTTTTTCATCTTTAGCCATTAGCTATTGGCCATTAGCCATTAGCTTTTTTAGTTAAAAGTTAAAAGTACAGAATAGTAGACCTATGTGGGCATTTCAGCGGCAGATGCTCTCGAGCAAAAAGAGCCAATCAGAACTATTTTAATTATCCTCTGCAAACCACTCGGCATACGAAGTTGCTGTCTCGTGCAGACGCAAGGAGTGCAACTCGACACCCTCAGGCAATCGACGTTGCAATCGTGCAGCAAAATCTGCCAACATATTCTCGCAAGTAGGTTGATAATCGACTAAAACTACCTTGCGGAACTTCTCGCCAAGCGCAGTGCGCAACACCTCGTTCTGCTCTGAGTCGCGCAGCACGAAGGAGTGGTCGAGTCGCTCGACAATCTCGCTATTAACAATACGTTTCAGGTCGCCAAAGTCCATCACCATACCCAACTTCGGGTCGTTCTCGTGGCTCGAAGGTTCGCCCTTGATAGTTACAAATAGACGATAGGAGTGTCCGTGTATCTCGCGACACAGACCATCATACCCATCGAGTGCGTGTGCCGACTCGAACGAAAACTCCTTTGTCAATCTTATTCGCGCCATATACAGAGTATTTTCTATCGGTCCAAATAGCCAATATGAGGTTCGCGCGTAAACATCTCGTTAAGCGAGATGTAGGTCTGGGTGTTGGTGACACCCGGAATACGCAGGATATTATCGAAGATGGTGCGCATCAGATGCTCGTTGTCTACGCAGTAGAGTTTCAACATCGCCGTATAGGTTCCCGTGATAAAGTGGCACTCCACAACCTCGGGTATGTGTTTAATCTTCTCCACAACCGAGATGCTCATCATAGGATCCGAGATACGCAGGTTCACAAAGGCGCACACATCAAATCCGAGCATCTTCGGATTGACAATCATACGCGAGCCGAGCACGACACCCGTATCCTCCAACTTCTTTATACGCTGATGAATTGCCGCACCCGAAATTCCGCACTCACGTGCAATCTCCAGATATGGCATACGGGCATTCTTGACTAAAAATTTCAATATCTTGCGGTCAATCGCATCTAACACTTCCTTGCTCATAACTTTAACTTTTTTTTGAGGGCTATTGGTTACGATTTTTAACCCTTATTTCAAAACTCCGAGTTCTTTTCCTACATCAACAAATGCGCTTACACAACGCTCCAACTGCTCGCGGGTGTGACCTGCCGAGACCTGCACGCGGATACGCGCCTGTCCCTTTGGAACAACCGGATAGTAGAATCCCGTGACGAAGATTCCCTTCTCCTGCAGTGCCGCAGCAAACTCTTGCGAGAGCTTGGCATCGTAGAGCATAACGGCACAAATAGCCGATACGGTAGGCTTGATATCGAAGCCTGCCGCCATCATCTTTTCGCGGAAGAAGGTGACATTCTCGACCAAACGATCATGATATTCATTGCTCTCCTCGAGCATCTTGAACATCTCGATTCCTGCACCTACAACTGCCGGTGGCAACGAGTTCGAGAAGAGGTAAGGGCGTGAACGCTGACGCAACATATCGATAATCTCCTTGCGACCTGTGGTAAAACCACCTATAGCACCTCCGAACGCCTTGCCGAGAGTTCCGGTGAGAATATCGACCTCGCCACGCAAGTTGTACAACTCGGTGATACCGCGTCCCGTAGCACCCAAGTCGGAGGCCAAGCGGTCTTAGGAAGACAATTTTCATTTTCAACTCCTTGGCTCACAGAACCACATGGCTACGATCCGACTTCTCCGGACGCCTTGCCGAGACTTCCGGTGAGAATATCGACCTCGCCACGCAAGTTGTACAACTCGGTGATACCGCGTCCCGTAGCACCC
>JAZNHC010000042.1:0-10875 GCA_045576755.1 Alistipes sp. | reverse complement strand
GTGTGAAGATCAACGATAAACACTTTGAGGTTATCGTTCGTCAGATGATGAACAAGGTTCAGATCGAGGATCCGGGAGATTCGCGTTTCTTCGAGAACCAGATTGTCGATAAGTGGGAGTTTATGGATGTGAACGACGAGTTGTACGATAAGGTTGTGGTAACCGATGCGGGAGATTCGACAAATGTTCACCCTGGACAGATTATCTCGATGCGTAAGTTGCGTGACGAGAACTCTTCGTTAAAGCGTCGTGATATGCGTCTTGTCGAGACTCGTCCAATTGTTACTGCCACATCGAACCAGGTGCTCCAGGGTATCACCCGTGCGGCATTGCAGACTTCGAGCTTTATCTCGGCTGCATCGTTCCAGGAGACAACCAAGGTGTTGAATGAGGCGGCAATTCAGGCGAAGAGCGATCCATTGGCAAACTTGAAGGAGAATGTTATCTGCGGTCACCTTATCCCTGGTGGTACAGGTCTTCGCGAGTATGACAATCTTGTAGTAGGTTTGAAGTCGGACTTGGAGTTCCTGATCTCAAATAATAAGTAAGAAAAGAGATGAGGCTCGGAAATTTCCGAGCCTCATTCTTTTGCTGTATATCAAAGCCATTAGCCACACAAGCTATTGGCTTTTTCTGTGCTACTTTGTCTTGTAGGAGCAGCTGTATTGTCCTTTGGCGAGCTTCAAAATCTTGCTCTTGAGGAGGTTGCGACGCAGTGGCGAGAGGTGATCAGTAAAGACCTTACCTTCGAGGTGGTCGTATTCGTGCTGAATAACGCGGGCAGGGTAGCCCGAGAACTCCTCGTCGTGCTCTACAAAGTTTTCGTCGAGGTATCGCATGCGAATTGATACGGGGCGCACCACATTTTCGTGGATGCCCGGGATCGAAAGACATCCCTCTTCGAAGTGAGAAGTCTCCTCCGAACGCTCATATATCTCGGCATTGATAAACACCTTGCGGAAATCTGCCAACTCGGGAACATCCTCGGCCCAAGGGGTGCAATCGACGATGAAGAGGCGGATGTTTTTGCCAATCTGCGGTGCAGCCAAACCTACGCCACTCGCCTCACCGAGCGTAATCCACATATCCTCGATCAACTTTTGTAGGTTGGGATACGATGCGTCAATGTTCTCGCTTACCTTTCTCAAAGTCGGATTACCATATATAACTATCGGAAAAATCATAATAAAATACCTTAATTGTCAATTGTCAATTATCTTGCAGAGTCCATATACGACTGCAGGATTATCGTTGCAGCAACCTTATCGACCAAAGCCTTGTCGCGTCGAGCCATCTTGCCTATGCCGCTTTCGCGTATGGTGCGCTGCGCCAAAACCGATGTAAATCGCTCGTCATACATAACGATCTCCTTATCGGGAAAATTGTGCCGCAATCGCCCCACTAACGGCTCTATATAGCGCATTGTTTCGCTCTTCTCGCCATTCATCTGCGAAGGCTTACCCACGACAATTGTCGTTACATCCTCCTTGGCGCAGTAGTCGGCGATATATCGCTCCAACTGTTTGGTATCGACGGTCTCGAGCGCACCGGCAATAATCTGTAACGGGTCGCTTACTGCCAACCCCGTACGCTTTACGCCATAGTCTATTGCCAAGATTCGCCCCATCGTGGTTGCCCTCGATTACTTCAACTTCTTGTACAACTCGCGGAACGAAGTCTCCTTCTCGACCATTGAGTACAAATCGTCGATAGCGATGCGCTCCTGCTGCATCGAGTCGCGGTGACGTACGGTTACGGTGTTGTCCTCCAAAGTCTGGTGATCAACGGTTACGCAGAACGGAGTTCCTACGGCATCCTGACGGCGGTAGCGCTTACCGATAGAGTCCTTCTCGTCGTATGCAACGTTGAAGTCGAACTTCAACGCATCGATAATCTCGCGAGCCTTCTCAGGAAGTCCATCCTTCTTCACCAAAGGCATAACGGCAACCTTCGTAGGAGCCAAGCAAGCAGGGATGCGCAATACTACACGCTCCTCGCCATTCTCGAGTTTCTCCTCGCAGTAGGCAGCCGACATAATCTGCAAGAACATACGATCCACGCCAATCGAGGTCTCGACAACGTATGGAACATAGTTCTCGCCGCGCTCTGGATCGAAGTATTGGATCTTCTTACCCGAGTACTCCTGGTGACGACCAAGGTCGAAATCGGTACGCGAGTGGATACCCTCCACCTCCTTGAAACCGAATGGGAAGTTATATTCGATGTCGGTAGCGGCGTTTGCGTAGTGCGCCAACTTATCGTGGTCGTGGAAGCGGTAGTTCTCGTCACCGAAGCCGAGAGCTCGGTGCCAAGCCATACGTGTATTCTTCCACTCGTTCCACCACTTCATCTCGGTACCCGGCTGTACGAAGAACTGCATCTCCATCTGCTCGAATTCGCGCATACGGAAGATGAACTGACGAGCAACAATCTCGTTGCGGAACGCCTTACCGATCTGTGCGATACCGAATGGGAGCTTCATACGACCTGTCTTCTGCACATTGAGGTAGTTTACGAAGATACCCTGCGCAGTCTCTGGGCGGAGGTAGATTGTATTTGCACCCTCGGCAGTCGAACCCATCTGAGTCGAGAACATAAGGTTGAACTGACGAACATCGGTCCAGTTGCGAGTACCCGAAATAGGGCATACAACCTCGCAATCGAGGATAATCTGCTTCAACTCGGCGAGATCGTTGTTGTTCAAAGCCTCGGCAAAGCGGGTGTGAACAGCGTGACGCTTTTCGGAGATCTCCTTTACGCGAGGCGAGGTTGCGCGATACTGCTCCTCGTCGAACGACTCACCAAAACGCTTGCGAGCCTTCTCCACCTCCTTCTCGATCTTCTCGTCGAGCTTGGCGAGGTAATCCTCGATAAGTACATCGGCGCGGTAACGCTTCTTAGAATCTTTGTTGTCGATGAGTGGATCGTTGAATGCAGCAACGTGTCCGGAAGCCTCCCAGGTACGTGGATGCATAAAGATTGCGGCATCGATACCCACGATATTCTCGTGGAGCTTAACCATCGAATCCCACCAATAACGCTTGATGTTATTCTTCAACTCAACACCATTCTGACCGTAGTCATAAACTGCGCCCAGACCATCATAAATCTCGCTCGAAGGGAAGATGAAACCATACTCCTTGCAGTGCGCAATCAACTTCTTAAACAACTCTTCTTGTGTCATAGTATATTGTGTTTTTGTATTTTTAGCCTTAACAACGCGCAAAGATACTAAAAAGATGATAAAACAAGTTGTAAAATCTCAATTTTATCATCCGCCAACTTTTTTTATCCTTTTATTCATTGATAATCATTGAAAAATAATTACCTTTGTACGGATTATCGAATCGGGGAAAACGAAACGACTATATAATATTAAAACCACAAATCAAAATGAAAAATTTAGCAAAAGTTTTTACGGCTGTTGCAACGTTATTTGTAGCGTTTGCGTGTACAAACGATGCAACAGAGGATCTTGGCGTTCAACTCGGTGGAGTAGCCGACGCAGGTCAGACAACCATCACCCTCTCGTTGGAAGAGTCGCGTACTCAGCTCGGCGAGAAGGCGGGAGATCTCTATCCTCTCACTTGGAGTGAGGGTGACAAAATTTCGGTAAACGGAGTGGCTTCGGAGGCTGCACAGATCGACAGCGAAAATCCTGCACGTGCGACATTCGTACTTAATGGTACACCTGAGTCACCTTTCCGCGTTGCCTATCCTGTTGCTACCGACAATCAAGTAGTGTTCAAGGCGGAGCAGCAGCACCTTGCCGACAAGGCTTCGTTCGGTAACGACGTGGCTGTGATGTATGGCTACGGTTCAAATGGTATGGGTGTTCAGTTGAAGCACCTCACCGGTATCCTCAAGATTGGCATTACCGGTAGTGCAACATTGAGCCACGCCCAGATTTCGACCGTTGATCGCGCTCCTATCGCAGGTGACTTCGCGTTGGATTTCGAGACAGGCAAATTGACAAAAACCGACTCCTCGGAAGATGTTATTACCTACTCTTTTGGCGAGAACGGTTTGGCTCTTAGCGGTGAGGCACAGTATATCTATGTTGCCGTTCCGGGTGGTCAGTACGACGAGTTGTATGTTACTCTCTACGAGAAGGGCACATCGGGCAACATTATGTACGCTACCGTTAAGGCTGACGACACTAAGCCTCTCACAGCAGGTAATGTTCGCGAGTTCAAGAGCAGCATCGCTTATGTTCCAAATGCTTCGGGCTATGTGGTTTACAACTACGAGACCCTCGTAGGCTTTGCAGAGGCTGTGAAGAACGCCACCGAGGATGCTCCTTTCACAAAGGAGGTTATCTTCGCCGATGATGTTGAGATTCCTGCAGAGAGCGTATGGACATCTATCGAGGGCTACACCGGAACCATTCAGGGTAACGGCTACGCCATCAAGGGTTTGACCACCCCACTCTTCGGCACCACAACTGCCAACATCAAGGGCTTGCACCTCGAGGGCGTAAACATTGTGGAGACCGAGAACGATGTATTGGGAGCATTTGCCCGCGTATATGGCGGTCAGATGTCGCACTGTTCGACAAGTGGTACAATCCAGCTCAACAACACCACTCTCGATGTCGTTGCATCGGGCAACTTTACCGAAGTAAATGTCGGAGGTTTGATTGGTCGTACCGAGGCTGCTACTGTTAGCGACTGTGTAAACAACATCGACATCACCATTTCGTCTGTATCTTTGGCTACCTCTGCGAATACCTATATGCCTATTATTGGTGGCTGTATCGGTATGGCAACAGGTGGAACCATCCTTGAAGGCTTGACCAACAATGGCGTGGTTGCTTGGGACTCGGTTCACGGAACAAAGAGCTCGGTATATATCAGTGGAATCTTGGGACGCGCAGGAGCCGTTACAGCTGATCCTATCGACCTTATCTCCATCAAGAATTGTACAAATAATGGTAAGGTAACAGCAACAGAAACTTCTGTTCGTACATCGACAGCTGTCATCTCGGGAGTTATCGGAACTGCACCAGGTGCCACAGAGTGTGACCAGCTGCACAATACGGGAGAAGTCTCCGACTATGCAACTACCACTTACTCAAAGAATGGCACTTATATTGCAGGTGTTGCAGCGTACTACATCTACAACTCGGCAACCAACTTCAGCAACAGCGGTACCATCAAGTCGTACGGTAATAAGTATCAAATTCATATTGGAGGTGTTGCAGGACATTGGGATAAATCAAGTAGCTCCTCTTTCATCCACGACAACTTTGACAACTCGGGAAATATTGAGATTGCCGGTAATCACACAAACAACGTACAGGTTGGTGGTATCTTTGCTCTTCCACAGAAGAGTCCAAAGAAGTCTAACTGCGATAACTCGGGTAAGATCACCATATCGGGTACCATTGGTGGCCAATTGAAGTGTGGAGGACTTCTCTCTACCCAATGGGGTCAGTACACCAATGGTAACTACAAGTGTACCAACTCGGGTACTATCCACATCACCTCGACGGCCGTACTTACCGACACTGCATCTATCGGAGGTTTAGTAGGAGTCGGAAACAACTCTACGAGCAACATATATAAGAGTATTGTAGAGTGCTATAACACAGGTTCTATCCTCGTTGAGGGCACAGCAAAAAAGAATCTCTATGTCGGAGGTTTGATTGGTGCTCAATCTACCGGAGCCTACTTTGTCAATAGTTACAACCAGGGCTCTATTACGGTAAAAGCCCAAGGAGCCATAACAAACAATAGCGTTGGTGGCATAAGCGGCATCGCTTATGGAGGTGCAACGCGTGATAGTACGTACGAGGGCTGCTACAACGAGGGCGTTATCTTGGTAGAGGTTCCAAGCGGCACCGCAGCGGGATCAGTCAGTGTCGGAGGACTTTTAGGCAAAGTTATTCCTTCTACAAACACCCATAAGGCAACCTTCGTTGAGTGCGAAAACCGTGGTACAGTAACCTTAAATGGTTCGTTGAGCGAGGCTGCGGATGCAGAGGCTCACGTTGGCGGAATCTTGGGATACTTCAATAGTACAGATACCCGTGCTCTCTCTATCAGTAATTGTACATCCACATCGACCGGTGTAATTACCGTTAATCCTACATCTTCAAAGAAGGTATATGTTGGCGGAATCTTGGGTAAGAGCGAAGGTACAGTTACGATGTCGGGCAATACTCCTGCTGCTCCAATCAATGTTATCGGAACATATAAGGATGCCTTCTATGTGGGTGGCGTTCTTGGTTGCCATACAGGTACAATGACTAACACCTTGACTGCAAACACCAATAACGGTCCTATATCGATCAATCCGACTTCTGCAACTACCGGAATGTGCGGTGGTATTGTTTCACTCGTATCAGGAGATGCTGTTATCGGTTCGGAGACCGCGGCTGATGGCTGTAAGAACGATGCTAAGTTGTCGTTGAAGGGATCGTATAGCAGTGGTTCGTATTTGGCCGGTATTATGGGTTATGCAACAGTTCACACCACTTTGATAAACTGTCTAAACACCGAGAATGGTGTGTTGGATTATGCTCCAACCAAGGGTACGACAGCATATTGCGCAGGCTGTGCAGGTATTTACTATCCAGCGAAAGACACAGAGCCAATGGTTGTAACTTCGTGCCACAACGAGGGTGCAATAAATGTTACCGTACCTGATGCTATTACAGGTCGTAAGTATCTCGGAGGTGTGATTTCGTATCTCGGCGACAATGGTGGTGCAGGTAATGCCGTTATCACCGATTGCGAGAACCGAGCAAAGATGACTATCAATGGCGATTGCTCGGGTGATAACTTGCAGGTAGGAGGTATCTTGAGTACCAACTATGGCAACACGGTTATCTCGAAGATGACAAATTGCAAGAATAAGGGCGAGATTGATATTACGGTAGATGATGTGAAAAACTCGCATATTGGCGGTATGGTCGGTTCTGCAACAGGAAAGACCTTTATCACCAACTGTAGCAACGAGGCCAAGATGGAGCTAAAGGGTGCAACTCTCAACGATGAGGTATATAACTTCGCCAACGATATCGCCCTTGCAGGTATCACCGGTTACACGTCGGGATACCACAAGATTGTAGGCTGCTCGAACTCGGGAGAGATATGCTACTCCGCAGGTAGAGCAAAGAGTAATGTCGCTATCGGTGGTATCAACGGTTACATAGCTCACTCAAACGGTAGCTACGTTTACAACTGTCGCAACACCGCAAAGATAACTGCGGCCGGTTCTGTTCCGGGCGCAACATACCTCTGTGTAGGTGGTATCTTTGGACGCACCCAGCAGAATATTTTCGACAGCTGCTCGAATACGGCAGAGGGTCTCATCTCTTCAACCAGCATCAGCCAAAGACTCTTTATCGGTGGTATCGGTGGTGCAACATCGAGTGGAGATGCTGTAAAGATTACCAACTGTACCAACGAAGCTAAGATTTCATCGACAAGCGCAACAGTAACCAGCACCTACATCGGTGGTATTCTCGGTTGCTTCTGGACGAACGTAACCCAAGACCTTATTATTGATATCGAGGCTGTGGATGAGACAGGTGCATCGGCTCCTAAGAAGGAGAGCGTTACCTCGACCCTCAGTGGCTGTATCAACGTAGGTGATGTATATGCCGAGGGCGCGCCAAGTGTAACATTGCTGGGTGGTATTGTAGGCTACAGCGCAATCTCCGTTTCGGATTGTAAGGCATACGCAAATATCGAGTGTATAAATTGTCCGAAAATCGGAATGATTATGGGTACAATTCGTACAGCGTCAATTGTAGCAAACAATTGCTGGGTTGGTGGAACGATAGCAAACTTCCGCGATGATACCGACTTCGAGGTTAGACCGGAGACACTCGACAAAGAGACTTATATTAACTATATCTACGGAGTTGCAACGATTGGCGAATATACCGATTGGACAGGTACTGATAACAATGACGGATGTCAGTTCCTGACAGCGAAGCCGACAATCCCTGCTCAGCAGCCATCGTCGCCAGCAGAATAATTAACCCCTAAAAAAGAGTTACGATTATGAAAAAGTACACAAAACCGGAATTCGAGATTTTTGATGTCGTAGCCGAGCGAGGTTATGGCGATAGCGCAGTTCTTCCGGGCTTCGGAAGTGAAAGCGATGAGTTGGTATATTAGAAAAATGATACCATAGTAGGAGAGCCGACTGAACTTTCAGCCGGCTCTCTTTTTTCTATATTCTTTTTGTCGGTAAAAATACCTAATTTGGTTCATAAACCTGTTCTTATCGGTGTTCGGGGGGATATCCTCGCGAAAAAATGCCTATCTTTGCACTACTGAAAAAATCAAAAAAAATATATAACAATGGTAGATATTTTCGATAGATTGGAGAAAAATGCTGGTGGACCAATTGGTCAGTATATGAGCTTTGTTCATGGCTACTTTGCTTTCCCTAAATTGGAGGGCGAGATTGGTCCTCATATGTCTTTCCGTGGTAAGGAGATGCTCAATTGGAGTCTCAACAACTACCTCGGTCTTGCCAACCACCCCGAGGTGCGTAAGGCTGATGCTGAGGGTGCTGCCAAGTTCGGTATGGCTGCGCCAATGGGTGCCCGTATGATGAGCGGTCAAACCAAATATCACGAGCAGTTGGAGCGCGAGTTGGCGGAGTTTGTGGGTAAGGAGGATGCCTTCCTGCTCAACTTCGGCTATCAGGGTATGATTTCGATTATCGACTGCTTGCTCACACCGCGCGACGTTGTTGTCTACGATGCCGAGGCTCACGCCTGCATCATTGACGGCTTGCGTATGCACAAGGGTAAGCGTTTCGTATATGGTCACAACAACGAGGAGTCGCTGCGCAAGCAGCTCCGCCACGCTACCGACCTCGCCGAGGAGCAGGGTGGTGGTGTGCTTGTTATCACCGAGGGTGTATTCGGTATGAAGGGTGACCTCGGTTTCCTCGATGTTATCGTAAAGTTGAAGGATGAGTTCCAATTCCGTCTTCTTGTCGATGATGCACACGGATTTGGTACTATGGGCCCGGGAGGTCGTGGTACTGCGGCTCACTTCGGCGTTGTCGATGGTGTGGATGTGTTGTTCAACACCTTCGCAAAGTCTATGGCGGGTATCGGAGCTTTCGTTTCGGGTCCGCGTTGGTTGATTAACCTCTTCCGCTACAATATGCGTTCGCAGCTCTACGCCAAGTCGCTGCCTATGCCTATGGTAATTGGCGCGTTGAAGCGTCTGGAACTTATCCGCAACCATCCAGAGTATCAGGAGAAGTTGTGGGAGATTACACGCGCCTTGCAGTCGGGATTTAAGGAGAATGGATTCGATATTGGCGTAACGCAGTCGCCTGTAACCCCTGTATATATGAAGGGTGGCAACGAGGAGGGCACAAACCTCATCGTCGATTTGCGCGAAAATTATGGCGTATTCTGTTCGATAGTGATCTATCCGGTAATTCCGAAGGGCGAGATCATCCTACGCGTAATTCCTACCGCAGCTCACACCATGGAGGATGTGGAGTATACGATCAATGCGTTCAAGGCGGTGCGCGAGAAGTTCGAGTCGGGATACTACAGCTCTATGCCTATTCCGATGAAGGCCGATCCGGAGTTTAAGGTAAGATAATTAACCCTCTTATCTTATTAGCAGAGAGCACCTCTTTCGGGAGGTACTCTCTGTGTAATTTATGTAGTTTGATTAGAACTCTGATGTGAAGTGGAATTTGATGTCGGGGAACTTCTCCTGCGCGAGTGCCAAGGCGTAGCTTGTGTCGGCAAGGAAGACATCGCGTCCGTGCTTATCCTTTGCCATATTGGCGTGCTTGCGACGCTTGAAGTCGTCGAGCTGTGCGGCATTGTTGCTCTCGATCCAACAAGCCTTGTGAATGGAGATAGGCTCCCAGCGACACTTCGCGCCGTATTCGTGCTCCAAGCGGTACTGTATAACCTCGAATTGCAACTGTCCTACGGTGCCGATAATCTTGCGACCATTCAGCGATGAGGTGAACAACTGTGCCACACCCTCGTCCATAAGCTGATCGACACCTTTGGCGAGCTGCTTGAACTTCATCGGATCGGCATTTTCGATGTAGCGGAACAGCTCTGGCGAGAATGAAGGAATACCCGTAAATTTAAGCTTCTCACCTTCGGTGAAAGTGTCGCCAATCTTGAAGTTGCCGGCATCGTGCAGACCTACGATATCGCCCGGATAGGCGAAGTCAATGATTGATTTCTTCTCCGCCATAAATGCCGTTGGCGAGGAGAACTTCATCTGCTTGCCGCTGGCAGCATGTAGGTAGTTCTTGTTTCGCTCGAATACACCCGAACATATCTTCATAAAGGCGATACGGTCACGGTGGTTAGGATCCATGTTGGCGTGAATCTTGAAGATGAAACCTGTCATCTTTGGCTCCTGAGGCTCGATAGCGCGTGTCTCTGTGGTCGAAGGACGAGGTGACGGAGCAATGCGGATGAAACACTCCAACAACTCGCGTACTCCGAAGTTGTTTACTGCCGAACCGAAGAATACCGGAGCGAGCTTGCCATCGAGGTATGCCTGCTTGTCGAACTCGTCGTAGACACCTTCGATCAACTCTACATCCTCGCGCAGCTGCTCGGCATAGCGGTCACCGATAAGGCTGTCGAGCTCGGGCGAGGTGATGTCGTCGATCTCGACTGTCGAGGCATCGGCAGTCTGTCGCTCGTCCGATGTGAAGAGCGATATATTATGCTCGTAGAGGTTATATACACCTTTGAACGAAGGACCGCTCGAGATAGGAAATGCGAGAGGGCGTACGCGAATTTGCAACTCGCGCTCCACCTCGTCCAAGAGGTCGAACGGATCCTTGCAAGGACGATCCAACTTGTTGATAAAGACCATTACAGGAGTGTTGCGCATGCGGCAGACATCC
>JAZNHC010000041.1:0-34144 GCA_045576755.1 Alistipes sp. | reverse complement strand
ATAAGGTTAAGGGTAAGGTAGTTGTTATGGCTGACTACGGTGCATTCGTTGAGATCGCACCAGGCGTTGAGGGTCTTATCCACGTATCGGAGATGTCGTGGAGCCAGCACTTGCGTTCGGCTCAGGACTTCATGAAGGTTGGCGACGAGGTAGAGGCAGTCGTATTGACTCTCGACCGCGAGGAGCGCAAGATGTCGCTCGGCATCAAGCAGCTTTCGGCTGATCCATGGGAGAAGATCGAGGAGAAGTACCCTGTAGGCACAAAGTGCACTGCAAAGGTTCGCAACTTCACCAACTTTGGTGTATTTGTTGAGATCGAGGAGGGTATCGATGGCTTGATCCATATCTCGGATCTTTCGTGGACTAAGAAGGTTAAACACCCAGGTGAGTTCACTCAGGTAGGTGCCGACATCGAGGTTGTAGTTCTCGAGATCGACAAGGAGAACCGTCGTTTGAGCCTTGGTCACAAGCAGTTGGAGGAGAACCCTTGGAACGAGTTCGAGCAGCAGTACACCGTTGATTCAATTCACACAGGTACCGTTGTAGAGCTTACCGAGAAGGGCGCTATCGTATCGCTCGGCGAGAACATCGAGGGCTTTGCACCAGCTCGTCAGTTGGTTAAGGAGGATGGCTCGACTATCAAGAAGGGCGAGACTGCAGAGTTCAAGGTTATCGAGTTCTCGAAGGCTACAAAGCGTGTCACTTTGTCGCACACTCGTATTTTCGAGGAGGTTAAGCGTGCTGAGGCTGCAGCTGAGAAGGCTGAGCGTAAGGCAGCTGCCGAGGCTACAAAGTCTTCTGTAAAGAAGATCCAGCAGTCGGTTGAGAAGACCACTTTGGGCGACATCGCAGGTCTTGCAGAGTTGAAAGCTCAGTTGGAGAAGAAATAATCCGACACATATTTCAAACGATGGGGGCGACCAAAGTTATTGGTTGCCCCCTATTTTGTGAGAATTTGGGTAATGATGCCGAAAGAGACTTGTTAGACAGATTCTTTTTTTGTAATCACCTATTTGTTACCTTAGTAAACGGTGACAACATACCCACCCATACCGTCTACCTATATTATATATAAAGGCAGGCTGACGACTCCTCGCCCACCTGCCCATAACAAGAACTACAAATTCTTGTAGTACCTTACAAACTCCTCCAGGCTCTTGAACTTCATCTTCTTGAGCTTATCCTCCTTCTCCTCGGAGAGTGTGCGCTTGGAGAGTTTGAGCAACTCCTTCTGAGCGGCCAATACGCGCTTTGCCGTATCGAACATATTACCACCTGCTCTCCAAGTAAAATCTATCTCCTTGAAGAATGTCTGATATATCTTATCGACACTCTTCACCTTCTTGAACTGCGACGCAATGCTCTCGTTATTATCCAAGATGTCGCTCGTGAGAGAGATATATTCGATAACCTCATTCTGTGTTTCGACAAGCTTCTTGAGAGCCTCAATTTCGCTATCAACCGAAACCTTCATCTTGATAATTTGAGTGTACAACGCCACATACTCCTTGATAAAGACAGACTTGGTCGCTACAATCTGCTGATGACGGCTAATGGCGTGCTGCTTCAACTCCTTGAATGTCGGCCACGACTTCAGCAAGTGCTTCTGCATCTCGATTATATTGCTCAGACGCTTGTTGCTCTCCTCGACAGATAGTTTCATCTGCAATCGGTTCTCGTACGAGCTGATATATCCCTCGATAGCGATATCGTCCGACATCTTTGCCGAGATGATCTGGCGATGATTATCGGTAGCCTCAGCCAGCAATTTCTTGTACGTAGGCCAATGATTCAAGAGGTTCTCCTGGTACTTGACAATGGTATTGAACTTGGTGATGCCAACCTCCACAATCGCCTTTGTCTTGGCATTATTCTCGTACATACCCAAATAGTCGTCGATCACCACCTCCGAGGCAACATTCTCGCGGCGGATTACGGCGTGATTGTCGGTTGCACGTCTTTTCAGATCCTTGTATACCGACCAAAGCTCCAACAAGTTGGTCTGCTGGCTATTGATATCCTGCGCACGTTTGATACTCTGCTCGATAGCATACTTCGTTCTATCGTTGTAGAGATGCAGGTAATCGGTTATAACCACTATCGCCTCGATCTCCTCGTCGGTAATCTTTTTATGATTTTCGACAATTGCTTTCTTCAACTTCTTAAACGTAGGCCACTGCTTCAACAACACATCCTGCAACTGAAGAATATTGGTATATCTTATGGTTGCATCCTCTATAGTCAGTCTTGTCTTATCGTTGTAAATGGTCAGATAGTCACTAATAACTATCTCCGCCGTCATATCTTCGTTAATGATGGCATTGTGGTTGTCGATAGCCTTAGTCTTCAAGCTCTTGAACGTAGGCCACTGTTTCAGCAGCGCGTCCTGCATCTCTCCGATCTTGTTAAAGCGTTTGCAGCTATCCTCGATTGAGAGCTTCGTCTTGTCGTTGTAGAGTTTCGAGTAATCGTCAATGACAACCTCGACAGAGATATTGGCCGCGAGTATACGGTTGTGATTTTCGGTAACACCCACCTTCAGCTCCTTGTATGTCGGCCACAACTGCAGCATATAGTCCTGAAGCTGGATAATATCGTTGTAGTTGCGTATTCCCTCCTCGACAATAACCTTTGTCTTGAGATTATTATTGTAGAGCGTCAAGTAGTTGTCGATAACGACTTCGGCAACCATATTTTCAGCAGCGATGCGCTCGTGCTTCTCGGTTGCCACCTTCTTCGTCTTTTTGTATGTGCTCCACAACTGCAACAAGTAGTCCTGAAGATTGATGATATCGCGATATGACTTGATCGCCTCCTCCACCGTATGCTTCGTCTTGCTGTTGTAGACACTCAAGTAGTCGCTGATAATAACCTCGGCAGCCATATTCTCCAAGGTGATAACATTGTGCTTGGCTACAGCCTTACCCTTCAAATCTTTGTAGAGCGGCCACTGCTTCAACAGTTCATTCTGCGTCTTGGCAACTACTTCGTAGCGCTTTATACTCTCTTTGACCGAGAGTTTTGTCTTAACGACATTGTCATACAGATTCAAGTAGTTGTCGATAACGACCTCACCTCCGATATTCTCGGAGTAGATGCTGCCATGTCTACCCTCGACCTCACTCTTCAACTTTTTGTAGGTAGGCCAATCCTTGAGTATATTCTCCTGGAAGAGAAGGATATCGTTATGTTTCTTGATACCTACCTCGACGATAACCTTTGTCTTAACGTTATCCTCGTACAGGTGCAAATAGTCATCGATCACGACATTGCCTGCCACATTCTCGCGAGTGATATAGTCGTGATTTTCAGACACTTTCTTCTTCAACTCTTTGTATACTGCCCACAGTTCCAAGATCTTCTCTTGCTGAGCAATAATCTCGACTACTCTCGCCTTGCTATCTGCAATTGAGCCCTTTACTCGAGTGTTATAGAGTGTCAGATAGTCGCTGATAATAACCGCAGCTGCGATACCATCATTTGTAATCAAGGTATGGTTCTCTGTGGATTTATTCTTTAGAGCTTTGTAATCTGCCCAATGCTCCAATACAACCTTTTGGGATGTCAAGATACGCTCCAAACGCTCGCACGACGACTGAATATCGAATTTCGATTTGTCGTTGTAGAGCGCAAGGTAATCACTGATGACGACCTCGGCAGTAACGCCCTCGCTTGTGATCTTCGCATGATTGTCCAAGACGGACTTTCTCAACTCCTTGTACTTAGGCCAAGGTGTTTGCAACGCCTCCTGCTGTGCTATGATACGGTTATATCTGTCGCACGCTTCGCCGAGCGAAAGTTTTGTTTTGTCGTTGTAGTGCGCGAGGTAGTCATTTATAGCCACCTCGGCAGCCATATTCTCTGCTACGATGTAGTTGTGATTTTCGATTGCCTTCTTTTTCAACTCCTTATATGCTGGCCAAGGCTTGAGCAGGCTCTCCTGCATCTCAACAAGCTGATTGAGTCGCTGGATACTCTCCTCCATCGTGAGCTTCGTAACATCGCCATACAATTTCAAATATCCATCGATGACGACCTCTGCCGCCATATTCTCCGATGTAATCACCCCGTGGGTATCGTTCACCTTCTTGCGCAACTCCTTATACAGATTCCACTGTGCGGCAAGGTTCTTCTGGTTCTCGAGAACCTTGTTCAGAGCCTCCAAGTCATAACCTTCACACCAATCGGCAGGAGCCGGAATTTCGACTTTGATATGTGAGGTTATATTCTCCGAGATAAGAACGTGCTTGGCAATCATAGCATCGGTATATCGCTCCAAAAAGAGGGGATAATCCTGTGCAGTCTTGAGCAATCGGGTGTAGAGATCGTGAACAATGCCAACATCCTTATGGCTGACAGCAATATTCTCGTTCGTATTTCTGAAGTCGGCATACAACTGACGTTGCTTTACCCACTCGTTATAGAGGTTGCTCTTCTTCTCCTCGATGAGTAGATCTGCCACCCTCGCAATCTTCTCATCCTCCAGTAGCAGGGCCCGTCTGATATCTTCTATATCATCCCACTTGTTTCGACACTGTGTGAATGTACTTGTGAAGAATGTAGGATCGTTGCCCGTAGCCTTAATATCGCAAACATAGGTCTGGAATGTTCTCTCGTCACTTCCATATCGGCGACAGTCAATCTCTGCTGTCATTCCGTCGCGTCTGTTGTGATATTTCACCACACGACACGCCAAGACATCGTAGTACTGATAATCCGCCATCTCGATACGGCTACCCGCCTTAAACTTCTCCAATACACTCTTCTTGAAGAGCTCTTCGAAGATCGCATCTGCCGAGGTGTTATGCTTCTCGACTGCGCTCTTGAACTCTTCGAGTTGCTTTTCGGTCAGAAAGTAGCCGTAGACATTCTCGCGAGTTCTCCAGCCACCTCCAATCTGACCATAGATAGGTTTGTTGGTGTTGTAGGTGTGTTCCTCAACATAATACAGGCCCATGTTCTCGTTGTAGAGGCAGATATTGTCGAGGTGTATAATCTCATATGGCTTAATAGGCCAACCCGAGGTCAGCAGCGAATTTACGTATGCATCGAATCCCTCGTCCGTGAAGTATGGAACGAGAGAGAGGTATTCGTAACCCTCCTTGGCATTATTGGCGTGCCAATACACGCCACCAAGAGCATCGTAGTTGATGTAGTCCCAACCGAACAATTTCTCGGCAACAAATCGGTAGAGGTCCGTTCTGTTGCTGAAGAAGCAGAATGTTCCGCGATTGATATAATATCCCCTCTTAGCAAGTTCTTGCTTGGTGATCTTACCCTCGGCATACTTTATTGCCAAAGATTTCGCCTTCGAATCTGAAGGTCCGAGATCGCCACTCACCAAAATTCCATTTTGGAAGTGATATGTATCGCTACCCGACTTGTTGTTGCGATTTCTGTAGGAGATGGTCCACTTGCCATCCATCTTACCATCATTAGTGAAGGCTCCGTTGATATCGGTCCACTCCCAACCCTGATATTTCACGCGGAATGGTCCTGTGAAGACGCCGTTATTGTAAGCGACATCGATGTGCGCGGTCTCCATATAGTTCGCCTTGATGTGGAGCGAGAACTCGCCATCGGGCATACTCTTGGTGAAATTTCCCTTGTAGGTGATGGTGCGGACATCACTGAGATCGCCAGCAGCCTTTACATTGCAGGTATATTTCATCTGGATAGGTCCGTGCAGATCGCCTTTACTATGTGTTGCCGTAAGGTTGTAGGATGTTGTTCCCCTGACACTACCCCAATGTCCGTATGGCTCGAGGTTGTAGGTCTTACCTCCCTTAACCGAGATAGGTCCATCGAACAGCTGCTTGTCATCCTTCATAGTGTAGCTGCACGTCTGAACTACGTCGCAGTCGATAGCGCTCAGGTTAATATTTCTCTTTGCAGTGCCTTGTTGTGCGTTTGCACCCGCAACTGTCAGCAGGCAGAGTGAAATCAGTAACAGCCTTTTCATTGTGATAGTATTCTTCATCATCACCGTTAAATTCGGGTATTTTATTTAGTTCATTTGAATATATAGTTCACAAATGTACAACAAATTACCCGAATAAAAAAATCTATCCGCGTTAAAGGCAACGCGGATAGAGAAATTTCAGATATTTTATTGTTATACGATTATAATGTTTATTGTTCAATTATCGCAGCGTCGAGTATTCCCTATACTCCTTGTCGCTACCCTCCGAGGCAAGGATAAAGTATACCTGAACGCTATCACGCAACCTCTCCGCCAGGGCTATCGCCTCCTCTTCGCCCGATGCCATAAATGCCGTAGCGAGAGCATCGGCTGTGGCACAGCACGGGGCTATAACCGTAGCCGAAAGCAGCGATGTCGTCTGCGACTCGCCCGTCTGCGGATTTATGGTGTGCGAAATACGTTCTCCTTCATCGTTATAGTAGAAGCGACGATAGTTGCCCGATGTCGCAAGCGACGCTCCGCTAATCTGCACTACGCGCTGCTGATATTGTCCGGGCGTATCGTTGTTGTCTATTGGCGAATCGACCCCCACGCGCCACGCAATACCCTTCGCGTTTACACCTTTGGCGCGTATCTCGCCACCTACCTCAACAATATAATTCTCGGAGCCTTGCGAGTCGAGCCACTCGGCTATCATATCTACAACATAGCCTTTGGCTATGGAGTTCAGGTCGATCTGCACACGACTATCGCTCTTTACGATGCACGAACCTTCGATACGGAATTTCTCGAAGCCGACAAACTGCACAAGCGAGTCGATGTTCGGGTGATCCTCGCGATTCTTGGCGGCAAAACCGTAAGCATCGACCAACGGCTTCACCGTGATATCGTAACGCGGAGTGAGGGCATTTACCTTGGATGCGATCTCGATATTGCGTGCTATGTGGATATCGACAGAGTCAGTCCGATTGCTATTGATGCGACTAAGCAACGAGTTGGAATCAAATATCGACATCGAGGATATCGCTTCTCCATTGATGCGCTGCATCTCCTCGAAAATTTGTTCGGAGGAGAGTGTGGTTTCAGCCACTATATGGTAGGTAGTACCGAGCATCAGGCCATCGACAGTTCGATAGCTCGGAGCCGAAGCACAGCCCACAAAAATCAAAGTAAGTATAGCAATCAGAACTCTCATTTTGAACCATATTTACGCTCGAGCAGAGCCTCGGAATCCTTCACAGCATAGCGGAACCAATCGTAGAGAGTACGTGTGCGTTTCTCGTCGGAGAGGTGCCAATCACTGCACTCGAGGCGCATACGTTGCGACAACATATAGATAAGAATGGCAGCCGAAGCCGAGACGTTCAGCGAGTCCACCATTCCGCACATCGGAATCTGCAAAAATTCATCTGCCTCCGCCATTATCTCATCCGACACACCCGTCTTTTCGGTACCGAAAACAAGGGCAAACTTACCCTTCTTTACATCGAACGTCTCGGGAGTGCAACTCTTGTGGTGAGGCGTGGTGGCTATAATACGATAGCCCTCCTCTCGCAGAGCCTTCACCGCATCTGCTGTTGTGGCGTGACGGTTTATATCTATCCACTTATCGGTGCCGAGGGCGATGTTCAGAGTAGGCAGAAAGGGGCAAAGCTCCTCAACAGTGTGGATATTCTGCACTCCGAACGCTTCGCAGTGGCGCACTATAGCACTTGCATTTTGGGCGTGGAACATATTCTCGGTCATCACCGTCAAATACTCGGTGCGCATATCAAGGGCGCGAGTCAGCGTGTCGATACGACTCTCCAAAAGAAACGAAGAGAGGTATTCGATGCGCTCGCGACACTCGTTCAACGATAGGTTATTTTCGATATTTGTCATCTTCATCGAGTATTTTCAGGTAACTTTCGTAGCGCGAGAAGGCTATCTCGCCACATTTCACCGCATCTACAACAGCACAATGCGGTTCGTGCGTATGGGTGCAGTTGAAGAAGCGACACTCTCCGGCACGCGAAATCATCTCCGGAAAGTAGTGCCACAGCTCTTTCTCGTCAATATCGATCAAGCCAAAGCCCTTGACTCCGGGGGTGTCGATAATAAAACCATCCGCCACACGATACATTGTCGAGAAGGTTGTCGTATGCTTGCCCTTATGGAACGAGTCGGATATCTCGCCCGTACGAATATCTATCGTTGGATCTATCGCACCTATGAGCGTCGATTTTCCAACGCCCGAATTGCCCGAAAGCAGTGTGGTCTTGCCCTTAAGCATTGCTTTCACCCGCTCAACACCTACACCCTCGGTGGCAGATATATCGATTACCTCGTAGCCCGCGCTTTCGTATGTGCGGTGGAACTCTTCGACAATCTCCGGTGTCGAACGCAGAAGGTCTATCTTGGCAAGAAGTATCGTTACGGGCACCTTGTACGCCTCGCAAGTGACAAGAAAGCGATCTACAAATTCGGTAGCCGTGACAGGTTCAACAAGGGTCACCACCAACATTGCGCGGTCTATGTTCGACGCTATGATGTGCGACTCCTTCGAGAGATTTGATGCACGACGGATTATGTAGTTATGACGCGGTGCTATATCCACAATAACCCACTCGCCATCCTCGCCCGACTCGCAATGCACCGTATCGCCCACCACAACAGGATTGGTCGAACGGACACCGCGCAAACGCAACTTTCCGCGCATACGGCAACGCAACACCTCACCTTCGTGCAACACCTCGTACCAACTGCCAGTGGCACGCATCACCAAACCTTCGACTCTCCGCATAGGCTACGCTTCGTGAATTTCGGTGTTTGTGTCGGGACGTGTAGACTCCCAATATTCAAGCAGCGGCTGTGCCACCTTGCGAACGACATTGAACGAGGTCGATTTGTCGAACTCCGCTCTATCCACCACATTGAAACGTTCGTTGAGATCGAATATGGCGGCATAGAAGATACTCAGCACGACAAGACCTTTGAGCATAGCGAAAAGTATTCCGAACACTATATTTGCCCAACCTAATCCTATGGCCGAAAGGAGTTTTGCCACTATCTTTGCCAAGATGGTTGCAACTATCGTCGTCGTGAAGAAGATAATCAGAAATCCGGCAACCGAGGCATAGAGTTCATCCATATTCAACGACAGAGCCAACTCCTCGCCATAACTAATGGCGAGAGCCACACCTGCAACAATACCGAGAAGGCTGAACAACTGTGAAATAAATCCGTTCTTAATGCCGCTGATTATCATCCAAACCAGAACAGCAACTGTAACAATATCAAAAAAAATCATCATTTATCTCCGAATAATTGCACGAAGTTAGCAATTTATTTTACAAATTCCTATCTTTGTGCCTATAATAGTTCGGATATGAAGAGATTTTTAGTATACATCATGCTCGTTGTCGGCACCATACTATCGGTTTCGGCACGCGAGGTCTATTCGCTTAACAACGAATGGCAATTTTTCTTTGCCGAAGAGAATTCGAGCGATAATGCGCGCGAAATCAACCTCCCGCACACCTGGAACACTGATGCCTACGCCGGCACCGGCTCGTATCGTCAAACTTTGGCAAATTATCAACGCAACCTCTTTATTCCGAGCGAATGGAAAGATCGCAAGCGTGTTTTTCTGCGCTTTCACGGAGTGCAGAATGTAGCCGATATCTTTGTCAACGGACAACATGTGGGCGATCATTACGGAGGCTACACGGCATTCGCATTCGAGATTACCAACTACGTTTCGTACGGCTACAACAACGCATTGTTGGTAGCAGTGAGCAACACCCGACGCAACGATGTTCTGCCGGCATCCACCGATGAGAATGTATACGGTGGAATATATCGTGACGTGGAACTTATCGTAACCGACAAGGTTGCCGTATCGCCGCTCTACTACGGATCGGAAGGTGTGATGGTGCATCAAACCGAGGTCTCCAAAGAGCGCGTTTCGGGAGACGTGAACATAGCTCTCATCGGACGCAAAGGCTCTCAGTGCAATGTGGAGGTGAGCTTTATCGACCCGCACGGCTACACATCGCTATCGAATAGCGTTCAAGCAAAAATCGATGATAATCTCCTCAGTGTACCTTTCTCTATTGAGAATGCGGCATTATGGTCACCGATGAAGCCACATCTTTACACCGTTCGCGTAACTGTCAATGAAAGCGATGTGGTAGAGGTTAAGACCGGTTTCCGCAACATCCAGGTTACTGCGGACAAGAAATTTGCTCTGAACGGACGTCGAGTTCGCATTCACGGCGTATTGCTCGGCCACGACAAAGCTCCTAAGGGTAATGCCCTCTCGAAAAGTGACATAGAAGAGGATCTGGCAACCATTCGCGAGATGGGTGCCAATGCCGTACGCTCTGTCACAGGTCCTCACTCGCAACACTTCTACAACGAGTGTGACCGACTCGGCGTGTTCGCGTGGGTAGACATACCTCTCACTCGTGCGCCATTCTTGAGCGACATATCGTACTATCCTACAGCACGTTTCGAAGGGAACGGAATGCAGCAGCTACACGAAATTATACTGCAGAATATCAACCACCCTTCGGTGGCTATGTGGGGCATATTCTCGCTGATGCGAGGCAATATCATCTCGCAGCTTGGCTACATCAAAAAACTCAACAAAGCAGCCAAAGCACTCGATACAACACGCCCTACAGTATCCTGCAGCAATCAGGATGGAGATATAAACTTTATCACAGACCTGATTGTATGGCAACAGTCCATTGGTTGGAAAAATTGCAAATTCACCGATCTCGAGATGTGGCAAAATGCCCTGCGCAAAAGTTGGAAGCACCTTCGTCAGGCAATCTGCTACGGTGAATGTAGCAACACTGCGCGATTGGGCAGCAACGCCACACAAATCGACAACGACTCACGCTCGGCAAATGTACGCCAGCAACTCTTCCACGAGGGTTATTTGCAAATGGCTGACGAGGAACTTTTCTGGGGTGTATGGATAAATTCCATGTTCGACACCGGCTCTATCCGATACACCAATGACGTTCGCAACTCGGGTATTGTTGCCTCCAACCACAAGGATCGCAAAGATCTCTTCTACCTCTACAAGTCGCGTTGGAACAGCCGAGGCAATACGCTCTACATCACCAACCGAGAGGATGAGCTCCGCTCCAACACGAAACAGGCATTGACCGTATATTCGTCGCTTGGCAGCCCCGTAATGACCATAAATGGCGACACCGTTGCGTGCGAGTTGGTGAGCCGTTCGATCTACCGTACAGACTCCCTCACCTTGAAGGGTACCAACAAGGTCAGAGTATCAGCCGGAGGTAAGGTGGATGAACTAACCTTTACAATCGGCAACTATCTAAGATTGCAATAGCATCGCGCCCCTCGCACATCAGAAGGTCGAGCATCGAAGCGTTCTCGACAAAGGGGGTACGATCCATAAATAGCTGAAAATATTGGGGGGAGCAGAATTGGCTCTCCCTTTTTTTATCGCGGAGGTCGATGAGATTTTCACTCGGTTCGACGTATACCTCCGAAAACTTGTGCTTCGGTTCGACACCCAAGATATCAACCTCGGCCTGCAAAATCTCACGGTTGAGGTCTACAAGGTAGCTCCACTCACGCTCATATATCGGAGCGATACGATCTGCTATATAGTCGAAGTAGGGCGAAGAGCGATAAGCCGACAAGATAGCTACCCAATGTTGATGTTGCCAACGCTTCGAATTGTCGATTCGCATATCGCGCATAGGAGTTCGCGGACGATTTGCCTTAACAAGTGGCACCGACAACACCATTCCGCCCGTAGGTGTAACAATCTCAGTACGATTGCGTTCCGAGCGTTTAACATAGTTTTCGCCAAGGTCGATAACCGCCTCCTCGCCACCTCGCAAGAGGTTGGCAAAATGCTCTACCGAGCCCCAATATGTCAAGGGTAGTAATACCATTTTCTGCTTTTGGCTATTAGTCACAATTTTCACTCTCTTTCCAATCCCCATTCGCCTTGATCACATCGATAAGACGTTCGAGGGCCTCCTCTTGAGGGATATTGCGCTCAACACACTCCTTACCCTTGTAAAGCGAAATACGTCCTGCGCCGGCTCCAACATAACCATAATCGGCATCTGCCATCTCGCCCGGGCCATTTACGATACAGCCCATAACGCCTATCTTCAACCCTTTGAGGTGCGAAGTGCGAGCCTTGATATCCGCCAAAGCCTGCTCTATGTTATAGAGTGTGCGACCACACGATGGGCAGGCGATATACTCGGTCTGCGAAAATCGGGCACGCGATGCCTGCAAAATCATCAGTTCAATCTCGTACAACTCCTCTTCCGCAATCTGTGGAGCGTCAATCCATACACCATCTGCCAAGCCATCGAGCAGGAGCTGTCCCATATCGGCAGCCGCACGCAATGCGACCTCCTCCTTCGAGCCTTCGTAGCGACGACGGATAACCACAGGCTTGTTGTGGTCGGCATTGAGTATTGCGGCACGCCACTCGGCTGTAGGGTTCCCGCTTGCGGCATCCACAACAACATATTCGTCGCTTTTCTCGCAATGAGCAACGATCGGTGCCGAGGTGCGACGACGATACTCGGTTGGGGAGTAACGTTCGGGGTGCAAAACCTCAAATTCGCCCTCGCGATTATGGAAGTGCTCGACCAACATCTGCGCCACAGGCACCTCGTTTTCGGGGGCTTCGGTCAGCGAAACGCGAATTGTATCACCCACGCCATCTGCCAAGAGTGCACCAATGCCCACGGCACTCTTGATGCGACCTTCGATGCCATTGCCCGCCTCGGTTACACCGAGATGGATAGGGAACGACATATTCTCACGCTCCATAGCCTCGACCAAAAGGCGGTAGGCGTGAACCATAACACGGGTGTTGCTCGACTTCATCGAAACGACCACTTGGTCGAACTTCTCCCTGACGCAAATTCGCAAAAACTCCATTGCCGACTCGACCATTCCCTCGGGAGTGTCACCAAGACGGTCTACGATATGGCGGGCAAGTGAGCCGTGGTTTACACCTATGCGCAACGCTACACCGCGCTTGCGACACTTCTCGATAAGAGCCTCCAACTCGCCACCGCTTGTGCGGTAGTTGCCCGGGTTGATGCGCACCTTATCAACCGATTCGGCTGCTATAGATGCAATCTCGGGGACAAAGTGAATGTCGGCAACTATGGCTGTCGAATAGCCATCCTCGCGCACCCTTGCCACAATATCGGCAAGGGCCTCACCCTCCTTTTTGCCCTGAGCCGTAAGGCGCACAATGGGCGCACCCGCATCGGCTATGCGCTCGATCTGCGCCACACTCTTTTCGATGTCAGCGGTTGCTGTATTTGTCATCGACTGCACCGCTATCGGAGAGTCGCCACCAACAATGACTTGTCCGATTTTAACCTCGTGACTTGTTCTGCGTATATACTTGCTCAAATTCATACCACAAAGATACAAAAAAAAACGGAAAACGGAGCAACAAAAGTTTTCCGCTTTCCGCTTTTCGTTTTCCGTTTTTTACTATCTTTGCACTATGGGAAGTATGCTCGATAATTCGATAAAGTTTGTGCAGGGCGTGGGCGAGGTGCGTGCCAAGTTGCTCGAGAAGGAGCTTGGCATCGTCACAATGCGCGATATGCTCTACCACTTCCCATTCCGCTACATAGACCGCTCACGCACCTACAAGGTACGCGAGGTGACCGAGGATAACACCTCCGCCTATATCCAGCTGCGTGTCCGCGTTGTCGGCAAAGCCTTTGCAGGTGAGGGGCGCAAACAGCGTTTCTCGGTCTATTGTGCCGACGATACGGGGCGCGTGGAGCTTATCTGGTTTCGCGGCATAAAGTGGATCGAGAAGATTATCGAACCAAACCGCGAATATATCATCTTTGGTCGCCCATCGTTCTTCCGTGGCGAATTTTCGATGGTGCATCCCGAAATTGAAATTGCCGAAAAGGCGCTTTCGCGCAAGATGGAGAGCGGTTTGCAAGGCATCTACTCCACCACCGAAAAGCTATCGACAACACTTGGAGGCAAGGGGCTTTACAATATCATCTGCTCGTTGTGGGGCGTTGTGAGAGGACATATTCACGACTATATGCCCGAATATATCATTCGCAAATATGGTCTGATGTCGCTCGCGGATGCCCTCTACAATATTCATTTCCCGCAATCACCCGAGTTGTTGCGCCAAGCTCAATACCGACTCAAATTCGACGAGTTATTCGGCATTCAGCTCAATATTCAAGCCCGACGCTCGGAACGCACGGGACGACGCGACGGCTTCTTCTTCCCGAAGGTGGGTGAAAAGTTCAACACCTTCTACCACACAAAGTTGCCATTCGACTTGACCGAGGGGCAGAAGCAGGCGGTACGCGACATCCGCAACGATGTGGTATCGGGTGTGCAGATGAATCGTCTTTTGCAGGGCAATGTCGGCAGTGGCAAGACTATAGTGGCCCTTTTGTCGATGCTTTTAGCTGGCGACAACGGTTTTCAATCGTGCATGATGGTGCCTACCGAGATTTTGGCTCGCCAACATTACGCCACACTCTCGAAGATGACCGAAGGGGTACCTGTACGCATAGCCATACTTACGGGAACAACAAAAACCAAAGAGCGACGCGAGATTTTGGCAGCATTGGAGACCGGCGAGGTCGATATATTGGTCGGAACACACGCGCTGATCGAGGATAGGGTAAAATTCTCGAACCTCGGACTTGTGATTATAGACGAACAACACCGCTTCGGAGTGGAGCAGCGAGCTCGATTATGGACCAAAAATTCGCAACCACCGCACATCCTCGTAATGACCGCCACGCCTATTCCGCGCACTTTGGCAATGACTTTGTACGGCGATTTGGATGTTTCGATAATCAAGGGTCTGCCACCGGGGCGACAGCCAATAAAGACCTACCACTACTATGAGTCGGGGCGTTTGTCGTTGCAAAACTTTATGCGCAAGCAGATCGAACGCGGACGACAGATATATGTGGTCTATCCGCTTATCAAGGAGTCCGAGAAGATGGACTACCTATCGTTGCAGGAGGGTTTCGACGCTATCGTGCGCGACTTTCCGCTACCTAAATACAAGGTTGCTGTGTGTCACGGCAAGATGAAAGCCGAATTGAAGCAACAGGCAATGGAGGAGTTCAAGAACGGGCAGGCCGATATATTGGTGGCAACCTCGGTGATAGAGGTGGGTGTCGATGTACCAAACGCCACGGTGATAGTCATAGAGTCGGCAGAGCGTTTTGGTTTGGCGCAGTTGCACCAGTTGCGAGGTCGCGTAGGACGAGGCTCGGAGCAGTCATATTGTGTGCTGATGTCGGACGAGAAGTTGTCGAAGGAGTCGAGCAAACGCCTGGAGGCGATGTGTCAGACAACCGACGGCTTCGAGTTGGCGGAATTGGATTTGAAGTTGCGCGGTGCCGGTGACATAAATGGTACGATGCAGAGTGGCGAGGCGTTCGATCTGAAGATTGCCAATCCGACCTACGACAACCAGATTTTGCAGGTGGCGCAGGAGTTGGCGATCACGCTACTTGGTGTGGATGCTACGCTTTCGCATCCCGACCATATGCCGTTACGCGAGTTGCGCAACCGCTATGCACCGCAATACAAAACCGATTTCTCGGAGATTTCATAATAATTGACAAAAGTGGATCGTTTTCAAAATATGTCGAGTGTAAACAGATTGATTAAAGGTGCGATATTTGCAACACTCCTCGCAATGGGAGTGCAGACGCTTCACGCACAACGCTACTTCGAAGGCGAGAAGCTCTACTATCGCGCCGCCTACCGCGCCAAGATGATACCGAACACCGAGGTCGGAGAGGTGACAGTCGAGACCAAGGTCGAGAACTTCGAGGGCAAGGAGGTATATCGCGTTCGTGGAAATGGTCGCACGTTGCCATTTTTCAGATGGTTCTTCGATATGAACGACACCTACAACATCTGGGTAGACAGGGCCACGCTCAAGACACAACGCTTCGAGAGCGACTTGAAGGAGGATGACTACACCTTCCGCAGCTACTACAAATACGATTGGGAGAAGATGTCGGTCTATACCTGGTCGCAACGTCGTAAAGAGGAACCGCGCGAACGAACAATGACCCTCACAAAGAGCAGTATGGATGCCGTATCGCTCTATTTCAGCCTGCGCTCGACGGATTTACGTTCGTTCCGCGAAGAGGAGCGACTATCTCTCGATATGGTCTTGGAGGACACCATACGCCAACTGCGCTACCGATATATTGCTCGCGAGAGGGTGAAGGTGCCAAAGTTGGGCTACTTCGACACTATGAAATTCGCTTGCACGATAGGCTCGTCCGAGGAGTTCTCGTTTACGGATGGATCCGAGTTTTTGATCTGGATCACCAATGACGAGAATAAAATTCCGGTAATGTTGTCATCGCCCGTGCGTGTCGGAGAGATCAGAGTCTATCTAAATCACTATGAAGGATTGCATTATCCTTTGATAAGCAAGATAAAATAACTATATTTGCACAAAATATCTTAAAGTTATGGAGGAAAACAAATACGACTATAACCCTGAAGAGGGTTACGATTACGAAAATGAGGGTAACGATGCAGCGAAGAAGTCTATTCGAGGCTATCGCGTTGTGATCATTCTCCTTACAATAATTTTGGCAGGCCTGTCGGCTCTCTACTTCAATATCAATCGCCAGCAGAAGCGCGATATGGATCTCATGGCCGCCGACCGCGACTCTATCCAGAACAACCTGACCCTTCTGATTGACGAGTATGGCACATTGAAATACAACAAGGACTCTATCGAGGTACAGCTCGGAAAGGCTAACGAGATGATGGAGCAGCTCAAGCGCGAACGTAAGTGGAACTATGCCAAGATTAAGGCCTATCAGAAAGAGCTTGGAACACTCCGCTCCGTGATGAAGAACTATCTGCGCCAAATCGACTCGCTCAACAATGTAAACAAGAAACTTTCGAGAGAGAATCAGAAGATTCGTAAAGAGAAGGAGGGTGAAACACTGCGCGCAGACTTGGCCGAGGAGAGAGTTTCCAACTTGGAGAATAAAGTCAAGCAGGGTGCTGTACTTAGAGCACGCGACATCACTATTGCTGCCCTCAACGACAAGGATAGACCTGTTTCGCGCATAAAGAGAGCGACAAAGCTCAGAGTAGACTTTACTGTTGGAGCCAACGAACTTGCCCAAGCAGGAAATGCTATGGTATATCTCTGTTTGATATCTCCGGAAGGATTCCTGCTCACAACAGAGGCTACGCCAACATTCTCATATCAAGGCAAAGCAAAGAGCTACACCGAGTCGCGTGAGATCGATTATCAGAATGCCGACGTTGATGTCAGCATCTTCTACTCGGGAGATGGATTCTTACCTGGCACTTATAAGGTTGAGCTTTATATGCACGGAAATTGCATAGGAACCTCAGAGATATTCTTTGAAAAGTAGACCATAATAACTTTCGGTGCAGATTTTGATGGTCTGCACCGATTAAATCAATAAACACTATAATAAAATATAACAATGAAAAAATACGTATGCACAGTATGCGCTTGGGTTTACGATCCTGAGATCGGTGACCCTGATAGCGGAATTGCACCGGGAACACCTTTTGAGGATATTCCTGAGGATTGGGTTTGCCCAATCTGCGGCGTAAGCAAGGAGGAGTTCAATCCGATAGGCTAAGCTACATCTTTCGTATCGCTGTCGCAGCATAACAACCGAGGAGTGAGGGGGAGGGCATATATTATTATATGGTATACTCCCGTCTATGACAAAATAATATAGGCTGTTCCATTGCGAACAGCCTATATTATTTATGTTGGTATCGTCTATTTTGTAGCCGACTCCAAACGTTTCATCATCACGAACATAAACAAAGCCGAGAGCAAGCACAATACGATAAATACCGACCATACGACTGTCAGCGAGATACCTCCCCAGAGGAATCCACCAACCGAAACGAGAGCATTACCGATAGCGGTAGCTACAAACCAACCACCCATCATCATACCCTTGTACTTTGGAGGAGCAACCTTCGATACGAACGAGATACCCATAGGCGAGAGCAACAACTCTGCAAAGGTCAAAACGAGGTAGGTCATAATCAACCAATTTGCCGATACGAGCTGAACATCTGCGCCTGCCTTCACAGCTGCAGCCTGCTCGTTAGGAGTAAGCAAGCCCTGCGAGCCGAATGCGATAACAGCAAATCCCACAGCTGCAACCAACATACCATACGCAATCTTGCGAGGTGCCGATGGCTCCTTACCACGCTTTGCAAGCGCTCCGAAGATAGCCAACGATACCGGAGTAAGGGCTACGACATAGAATGGATTAAACTGCTGGAAGATAGGAGCATTCACTGCAACCGAAGCGTCGCCTACGTTCATTCCCTCGTAGACGAGGTAAGCAACAGCGGCTGCGAGTACTGCGAACGATGCAATCTTACCCTTTGCGCTATTGCTCTGGAATACCGAGAATGCTGCATATACGCCAACGATAATAACAACCAAGTTCCACACGCTGAATGCCATGCTCTGCAAGCCGAATGCCTCCTTAACAGTGAACTCGTCAGCAAAGTAGGTCAAGGTAAGACCGTTCTGGTGGAATGCCATCCAGAAGAAGATTACCACGGCAAATACGAGGCACAAAGCGATAATACGCTGCTTTGTCTCGGCAGGAGTGAGGTTATCCTCAACCTGTGCTGCGGCAGCCTTGTTGCTCTTTCCACCCTCGACGTGACGATACCAAGAACGGCAAGCAAAATAGATAATCATCGACACGATCAATGCCACGCAAGCCACTGCAAACGAGAAGTGATAAGCGTCGTTACCCGAGAAGCCGAGCGACTCACCCCACTTCTTAATCTCGACAGCTGCGGTTGGTGCGAACAAAGCACCAATGTTGATAGCCATATAGAAGAGCGAGAATGCAGAGTCGCGCTTATCGGCGTACTGTGGATCGTCGTAGAGATTACCCACCATAACCTGCAAGTTACCCTTGAAGAGACCTGTACCAAGGGCGATAAGAATCAATGCACCAAGCATTGCAATCATTGCCAAGGTGTCGCCACCGAGAGGCAACGATAGAAGAAGGTATCCGAGGAACATAATCGAGATACCGATGGTAACCATCTTACCATAACCAAATTTGTCGGCCAAGATACCACCGAGAAGCGGCATAAGGTAGACCAAACCGAGGAAAGTACTGTAGATCGCACCTGCTACACCTGCATCCAAACCGAAGTTTGCACGAAGGAACAACGCGAACACAGCCAACATTGTGTAGTAGCCGAAACGCTCACCTGTATTGGCGAGAGCTAAGGCGTAAAGGGCTTTTGGATGTCCTTTGAACATAGTAATAATTGTTTAGTTAGTTAATAAAATGTATGTTTTTCGTTCTAATTCAAGTCTTACCTTTTCTCGCAGGGTACCCCTGCGTTATCCTTTAGCTACTATGCTATTTCGGCACAAAGGTAGTAAAAATTTTCAATTTACCTTGTATGCTCATTTACCAAGTAAATGATTGAGCGATATGGCACTCCCGAATTTGTCGTCAAGCCTATCTCGCAAGTACGTGAATTGGAGTAGCCGACTTCGATGCCGTGCGCCTCGATTTGAGAGCGCAACTTGCGCAGTGCGTAGGCGTTCAGCTCGGGGTGAGTCATTCCTTTATCACCCGCAAAACCACAGCAGCCGACCCCCTCAGGCAGAAGCACCTTCGATGAGCAGAGATTTGCCAAACCTATAACCGCCTCCTCGATACCCATTTTGCGTGTTGAGCAGGTGAGGTGAATGGCTATCGGAGTGTCGCTCTGCACAAACTCCAACCTATCACGCATCTTCTCCCAAACAAACTCTGCCGAGTCGTAGAGGCGCATTCTCGAAATCTTCTGCTTCATCCTATAGAGGCAAGGGCTTTGGTCGCAGACAACATCGTACTTGCCCTGCTCGGAGGCCTCCCAAAGAGCCGCCTCCAACTCGCGCAGTTTCTGATCTGCAACCTCGGGCATACCTTTACTCTCCCATATCGTACCGCAGCAAAGCGACTCCATCGCCTTTGGCAGGATAACCTCGTAACCTGCCTTTGCAAAGAGCGACATCATCTCCTCGACCAGAGGTCGGAGGTGGCGCGAGGCCCTCTCATTACCCATTGTCTGGTTGATACAACTTGGGAAATATACAACCTTATCGCGCTGCTCGGTGCGCACCACCCTACCCTCCTTGAAGCGATAATTCTTGGGCAACGACGGAGTCCACAAAGGCATCTTCAGCCCCTTATGCAACCCTTTGCCTATAAGCGTCATACCCTTTGTTCCGAGGAGTGTATGTGCAACATTCGCAACGGCAAGCACACCGCGCAATGCCCCCTTAACCCCTGCGAAGTGGTTGGCAACAAAAACGCCTACCCCACTGCCGAGCGTGCTCATTTCGCGACGGCGCAACTCGTGAGTTAGCTCCGAAATATTTATTCCCATAGGGCAGGACTTCGAGCAGAGGCCATCACCCGCGCAGGTCTCATTTCCGTAATACTTGTACCCCTTACGCAGTTCGGCAAGCCGCCTATTATCCTCGCCCGATGCCTCCAAACGAGCAGTCTCGCGTTGCAATACCATTCGTGTACGTGAGGAGAGGGTGTATCCACACGAGACACAATTAACCTCGCAGAAACCGCACTCTATACAACGGTTAAGCTCTCTGTACATCTCGCGCACATCCTCCGAAGCATCCTCGGCAGGAGAGAGTATCGGCAACGACTTAAAGTTTTTGAGGAAACACTCCTTGTCTTCGTTGAATATCACACCCGGGTTGAGCAGATTCTCGCTATCGAAGGCGCGCTTCACGCGACGCATCATACCGTAGGCCTTTGCGCCCCATTCGCGCTCCACAAACGGAGCCATATTGCGGCCCGTACCGTGTTCGGCCTTGAGTGAGCCATCGTACCTATCGACCACAAGCTCCGCCACAGCCTCTATCAAACGGCGATAACGCTCCACCTCCTCCGAGGTCGAAAGCGACTGATTTATAATGAAGTGGTAGTTTCCCTCGAGGGCGTGGCCATAGATGCACGAATCATCGTAGCCAAACCTATCGAGCAACTCCGACAAATCCTCCGTAGCCCTTGGCAAATCCTCCACGTGGAAGGCAACATCCTCAATCATACAGGTTGTACCCTCCTTGCGCAGACCGCCCACCATAGGGAATATTCCCGAGCGCACAGCCCAATACCTCGAGCGTTCCGCCTCATCGGCCGTAAAACGAATTCCCGTAACCGTATCGAAGGCCCCAAGTGCAGAGGAGATAGACTCAACCTTGCCATCGAGAGCGCACTGCTCGGCATCCTCAACCTCGATGAGCAGCGCCGTCAGCCCCTCACCCGTTCTATCGCCTGCAGCAGTCAAGGAACGCGAATCGAGCAACTCCACAGCCGTAACATCGAGCGAGCGAATTGCCACCACTGCCTCGCAAGCCTCACGAATCGAACGGAAATAGACCATTGCCGTCTTGTGCAAAGGCATCAGAGGAAGGGTACGCATTGTAACCTCACTGACAAAGCAGAGTGTACCCTCGGAGCCCACCACCGAGTGGAGAATTATGTCGAAGGGGTCGTCGAACTGCACAAATGGCAGCAGATTCAACCCCGTAACACACTTTATCGAGTACTTGCGGCAGATGCGTTCGGCCAACTCCTCGTCGGCACGGATATCGTCGCGTATGGCGCAAATCTCATCGATCAGCCCCTTATGCGATACGGCAAAGGCATCTCGGCTCGCCTTGTCGGCGGTATCGAGAATGGCTCCGTCGGCAAAGACCAATCGTGCCGAGAGCAGCACACGGTCACTATTTGCCCATACGCCACAGCTCATACCCGAGGCGTTATTCATAACTATTCCGCCCACCATTGCGCTCTTTATCGAGGCAGGGTCTGGACCGAATTTACGTCCGTATGGTTTCAGAATTCGATTGACCTCCGCACCCACTATTCCGGGTTGGAGGGTTATGGTTTCGCCCCCTTCGCCCACGGAGTATCGCTCCCAATTTTTACCCGCAACAAGAAGTATCGAATCGCTTATCGCCTGTCCCGAGAGGGATGTTCCGGCAGCGCGAAAGGTGACAGGAGTATGCAGTTCGGAGGCGAGAGCCAACAATTTGGAGATCTCCTCCTCGCTCTTTGTTCTCACAACTACCTGTGGCGTAAGGCGGTAGAATCCGGCATCCGTACCCCATGCAAAACGGCGCAGATAGTCGGTATAGATGCGCTCCAAAGGGATAAACTCCGCAATTCGCTTGACGAACTCGTTGAACAGAGTGTTCTTCATAGAGGATACTTGTTATTTATGCCATTTGAGAACCATTGCCGTACGGGCGGTATTGTAAATCTTGATAAAGTGGTGCGGATTATCCCACTCGTCGATAATCGTCTCGGTGAAGTGTTCCTGTCCCTTTGTTTGGCGGTCAAAACCTCCGAAACGCTCCTCGTCAGTCGAAAGTTCTACTGTATATTTTCCTGCCCAAGGCACCTCGACACGATAGTCGGGCACCGAGGATGTAGGACTCCAATTAAAGACGAAGTAGAGTCCCTTATGCGAGTAGGCGATAGTTTGATTCTCCTGGTCGGAGTGCCATTTGTAGGGGTAGCCGTCCGACAACACCTTGTGCTTTTTTATCACCTTCAGCATCTCCTTGTCGAAGGCACCGAGCTGACCGTAGCGCAAGAATCCATTGTCGGCCAACGACCACTGACGGCGTGCGTGCGAGTAGCTCCAATCGTTGCCCTCACGCGGAAAATCTATCCACTCGGGGTGTCCGAACTCGTTACCCATAAAGTTGAGATAGGCATCGCCACCTACCGATATTGTCATCAGTCGAATCATCTTGTGCAGTGCCATACCGCGCTCGACCACCAAATTCTCCGACCCCTTGTTCATTGCAAAGTACATCTCCTTGTCCATCAGGCGAAAGGCAATGGTCTTATCGCCCACCATCGCCTGATCGTGCGACTCGGCATAGGCCACCGTCTTGACCTTTGGCAGACGATTGGTCAGCACACCCCAAATCTCCTCGACATTCCAATCCTCGTCGCGTTCGTCCTCGATAAGGCGAATCCAAAAGTCGGGTATTGCCATTCCTAAACGGAAGTCGAAACCGATACCGCCATCCTCTATCGTGCGGCACATTCCGGGCATACCGCTCACATCCTCGGCTATAGTTACAGCCTCGGGGCGGAAGTCGTGTACGAGCTTGTTCGCCAACGAGAGATAGACCAAAGCGTCGCGATTGACACCCTCGTCGAAGAACTTTTCGCGACAATCAAAATCGGTGTAACCGTGATGGTGATATATCATCGATGTCACACCGTCGAAACGGTAGCCATCAAAGTGGAACTCGTCGAGCCAATACTTCACATTCGAGAGGAGGAAGTGCTCTACCTCGCGTTTGCCATAGTCGAAAATCTTTGAGTCCCAATACTTTTGGTAGCCCGCACCACCCTCCTTCGAGTAGTGGTAAGGCGAGCCGTCCAACTCGTTGATACCCTCGTTAAAGTTCTTGACATAGTGAGCGTGAACAATATCCATAATTACGGCAATACCCAACTTGTGAGCCTTGCGCACCAACGACTTCAACTCCTCGGGCGTTCCGAAACGCGATGACGGAGCAAAGAAATTAGCCACGTGGTAGCCGAATGAGCCGTAGTACGGGTGTTCGGCAATAGCCATAACCTGAATGGCGTTATATCCCGCCTTCTTCACCCGTGGTAAAACCTTCTGTTCAAACTCTTTGTAGGTGCTTACACCCTCCTTCTCGGAGGACATTCCGATATGAGTCTCGTAGATAAGCAGATTGCTCTTATCGACAACGAGTTTGTCATTATCCCAATCGAATGGCTGTGGAATCCAGAATTGCGCCGAATAGTTCTTGGTGTTGTCGTCCTGAACAAGTCGCGTAGCATAGGCAGGGATGCGGTCATGCCAGCCGTTCTGACCGTGAATATGCAGTTTGTAGAGCGAACCGTGAGTCAAACGGAACTCGTACATTGCATCGGGGAGAAAGATGCTCCACACGCCGTGTACATCCTTATTGAGGCGGAGCTGCGTGCGCTGCCAATTGTTGAAATCGCCAAAGATATAGACATCGTATGCCGCCGGCAACCACTCGCGGAACCACCAGCCCGACATATCCTCGTCGTACTGCCAACCGAAGTAGCGGTAACCGTTCGCATAATCAACAATCGAACATCCTCCTTCTATATCGGCAAGGCGCTTACAATAGGCATCATATCGCTCATTCACAGCCTCCTCGACAGGCTGTAGCCACTCATCCTCGGCAACCATTGCCAACTGCTTTCTCTTGTTTTCGACCATAATATCGGCAAATTAAGAATTAAATCACTACAAATATAATAAAAAACAGAAAGCGGAAAACGGAAAACGGAAAACTTTTGTTAGTCATTAGCTTTTTACCGACTTTAGATCTGAATCCTATCCCTTTTTGGCCTTTTTATCGTTAGTTTTACGTTTTACGTTTTCCGTTTCCCGTTTTTTGTGTATCTTTGCGGAGTAAAATGCGGTATAGCGTACTTATGATATGGAACGAAATATGGGAATTTCTTAAGCGCAACATCTTTTCGATTGTGCTGGTAGCGGTTATGGTGGTGGTTGCACCATGGTCGCTTGTGTTTGTACTTCCCATAGCCATTCTGTTTCTGTTGCTGTTGGTCTTCTTGTGGCGCATACGTCGCCAGCAACAGAAGATATTCGAGCAGCAGTCGCAACATCGTGCAGGTGAAGGGGGCGAACAGCGGTCGCAACGCTCGTGGTGGCATCGAACCGCCAAGAACGAAGGCGAGGTTACGGTTGTGCAGACCGAGCCTACCGAGCAGCGCGTAAGCGATGATGTCGGCGAATATGTCGATTTCAAAGAGATAAAAGATAACAAATAGACCAAACATAAACCACAAGTCGTATGGTCGTCAAGTGGAGATAAAATGAAGATTATAGCAAAATTTTTTGGAGCAGTAGGTCGATATACGATGCTTATGGGAAAGGTGTTTTCCCGTCCCGAGAAGTGGAGCATCTACTATCGTCGTACGGTGAGTGAGATTGAGGCGCTCGGTATCAACTCGATACCATTAGTGGCGATAATTTCGGTCTTTATTGGTGCCGTTATCACATTGCAGATGGCTCTAACTTTGGAGTCACCATTTATTCCGAAGTATATGATTGGCTATGCCACACGCGAAACAATGTTCTTGGAGTTTTCCTCCACGGTCATTGCTATCATTTTGGCGGGTAAGGTAGGTTCTAATATCGCCTCGGAGATAGGCACAATGCGTATTACCGAACAGATTGATGCGCTCGAGATTATGGGTGTAAACTCCGCCTCCTACCTCATTATGCCAAAGATTATTGCTACCGTATTGTCTTTTCCTCTGTTGGCCCTTTTCAGTATGATTATCGGAACTGTCGGAGGCTATGTAATTGCGATGACAGGCATCGTCTTGCCTTCGGAGTATATAGAGGGACTCCACTACTGCTTTGTAGCGGGCGAGATTACATATTCATTGATTAAGATGGCTGTATTTGCCTTCCTCGTAACCTCGATTTCTGCATTTTATGGCTACTTTGCAGCTGGAAACTCGTTGGAGGTTGGCCGTGCATCAACACGCGCTGTGGTGTCCAGCTCTATTGCCATTATGATATCCAACCTTATCATCACACAGTTAATGCGAACATAGTATGATTAAGTGCGAAAATATATGTAAATCTTTCGATGGCCGCACCATCTTGGAGGATATCTCTGTTCAGTACGAATCGGGGAAGACCAACCTTATCATTGGTCGAAGTGGTTCGGGTAAAACTGTACTTCTCAAGACCCTTGTCGGCCTCCACGAGCCCGATACAGGCAAGATATACTACGACGATAAGTGCTATACAGAACTCTCCTTTAACCAGCGCAAGGAGGTACGCCGCGAGGTGGGTATGATTTTTCAGGGTGGCGCACTCCTCGACTCTTCGACAGTATACGAGAATGTGCGACTACCTCTCGATATGTTTACCAACAAAACCTCTGCCGAGAAGGATAAGCGCGTTCGCGAGTGTCTTGAGCGTGTCGAGCTTTCCCACGCAGGACATCTCTACCCATCCGAACTCTCGGGAGGTATGATTAAGCGAGCAGCAATTGCGCGCGCTATCGTGCTAAACCCTAAATACCTCTTCTGCGATGAGCCGAATTCGGGTCTTGATCCGCAGACCTCTATTGTCATCGACAACCTTATCCACGATATCACCGTAGAGTACAATATTACCACCATTATCAACACCCACGATATGAACTCCGTGATGGAGATTGGTGAGAAAATCGTCTATATCCACCAAGGTAAAAAGTGGTGGGAGGGCACCAAAGAGGAGATTCTTCATGCCGACAATAAGGAGTTGAATGATTTTGTGTTTGCCTCTGCTATGGCCAAACGAGCAAAACAGGTACTCTAATAGGCTCTTTTTACATAAATCTTCGAACAGCGAGTTCCACACATACATCAAGTATGCTGCGAGCTCGCTGCTTTGCTTTATGCAAAGATATCCCTATTATAGCATCTGTTTATGGGTGGGGGTATAATAAGCCCCACCACCCCGTATTGCTATTAGAACATCAACTTTACACCGGCAAATATAGAGCGTGGGAGTGACGGTCCGTAGATGTAACCCGAGTCGCGTGATGGTCCACGGTCAAAATCATTCTGGTAGGAGTTGCAGATGTTGCGGATACCGGCATTGACCTGCATACCTATACTCTTCCAAATCTTGAAGTCGTACGATAGTTTCAAGCCCAAGTCGAAGAATGGTTTGGTATGTTCGATGCGGTCCGTATCGAGGATTGATCCATCAGGGAGCACTCCACCGGCAAAGTGCTGCATATACATACGTCCCATATAGTTGCCCGAGAGGTCGATTTTGAAATTCTTGAGCGGTTGAGCCGAGATGGTAAAGTAGCCATACACATTTGGCGAGCGGAACATATTTAGCGTAGGCTCGGCAGTCTCGCTCCACTGCTCGGGCTGCTTGTACTTGCTGCGTTGCAAGGTGACACCTGCCGAGGCCTCGACCCAAGGCATATAGGCGACCTTGCCTTCGATATTCAGACCTAAAACCGATGCGCCCGAGCCGTTATATCGCTCGTACATTCGCGCGCCATCATTTATGTCGTACACGCCCTCCTTGCCTTCGATAGGTCGGATTGTCGAGCCGAGCTCGCTACCGGCATAGTCACGCAAGGCAAAGACATCGTTCAGTATGGTATAGAATCCCTCGACGAGGAGGTTGGTCTGCACGCGACCAAAGCTCTTGTAGAGGTCGCCCGATACGGTGAAGGTGTGCGAACGCTCCTCTTTCAGATTTTCGGCAAGGCGGATGCGGGTACGATCTCCGCCCACAACAAGGATATGCAAATCCTCGTCGAATGCCTGTGGAGCGCGAAATCCCGAACCGTATGTAGCGCGAAGATTGATGTCGTGAGTCGGGTTATAGCGCAATGTGACACGTGGTGAAGGTATGCAGAGGAACTTTTTGTTCGAGGCGTTGTACCAATTATCTAATCGTCCTCCGACCAAAACGCCCCACTTGTTGAACTTGAACTCTCCTTGTGCCAGTACGCTTGCGTTGTGGATATGTTGCTTGGTGCGCATTGAGGTAAAGCCCTGCGCTACATATCCGATAGGGTTGTCGTAGAGGTAGTCGTAGTTATACTCCACTCCCGTAGTCAGCTCAAAGAATTTTATGCGGTAGAGATATTGCGCCCCCGCAACAGCCGTAACACCATTGGTTTTGCCGTATGCATAAGGGTCACCCTCGCCTGTCTCGGGGTCACCTGCACCGTAGTAGCTGTCGCGATTTGTGGCTTGTGCCGACACAAATGCGCTGTAGCGGTGGTGCGAATCCTTCGAAGTACCCTCGAATGTCAAGCCTCCGCTATTGATAAGGTGGTCGGTGGTCTCGGCAATCATCACTTCGTGTGGTGGACGCTCCAGCTGATCGCCACCGCGACGATACTCGTTCGTGACGTGGTAGTCGAGTGTGAGTTTGCTGTATGTGCCTGTCTTGATATATGCCTGAGTACCTATGGTCTGCGACTTGATGGTAGGGATCTCAACAAATCCATCTCCGTCGTGGTCGTACGCATCGCGCAGACGGCTTTGACCGTAGATCGTGAGTCCCGCCTTGCGATCATCGGTGACGAGCGAGGCGTTCAATGTGGTGTTGTTGTCGAGCGATTTTCCGCATCCTATCGAGGTGAGTGAGTGTGACAATTCGCCCGAGTTGCGCAGTGGCTCCTTGGTGATGATATTGATGGTGCCACCGATAGCCGATGAGCCGTAGAGTGCGGATCCGCCACCGCGTACAACCTCGATGCGCTCAACCATATTCGACGGTATATGCTCCAAGCCGTAGACTCCTGCCAAAGCCGAAAATATAGGGCGCGAATTGATGAGTATCTGCGAATATTGACCGTCGAGACCGTTGATACGTACCTGTGCAAAGCCGCAGTTCTGGCACGAATTTTCAACACGCACACCCGGCTGGAACGACAAGCCCTCGGCAATGGTGGGTGCCGAAACCTTGCTCAAAAGTTCGGAATCGACAATGTTTACCAGCGAAGGGGCTTCGCGACGTGTTGTTTCGTTGCGGTTTGCCGACACAACAACTGCGTCGAGCGATATCTGCGACTCGGAGGTCTCGAAGTTGAGCAAAATGTCTGCTCCGCACACCACATCCACCTCTTTTGTTTGGTTGGCATAGCCGATGGCGGATACCGTGACTTTGAACTTGCCTACGGGCACGTGATAGAGTGTGTAGTGTCCCGTGTTGTCGGTTGTTGTTCCGATGGTCGTGCCGTCGATTGTTACGGTTATGTATGGTATATGCTCCTTGGTGTTCGAGTCTGTTACATGTCCGTGAATTGTTGCTTCGCACTTCTCACCCGAAGCGTGGTTGTGGTTGTGGTTGTTTTGTGCCTGTGTTGCGGTTGATACACATACCAACAACACAACTATAATAGTTGAGATAATTTTCTTCATTTTGACTCTGTATTTATCGTTAAACGGTAATGTTTGGATGCAACTTTGGTTACATCCGACTGTTATTTTCTTGTTTTACGATAAATAAGGAGGTGCGCGAAGTGAAGATGCTGTGGGAACTTGGTTCGCTGTCGCGGTAGGTTGGAAAGCTCTCTCGAAATCCAATTCGACAACGATGGGGTTGTACTCGAAGTTTTCAGCCTCGGTGGAGAGAAAATCTTCGGCGTGACATATAGGGCAGTTACACGATACCCAGGCGTTGCAGTCGCATGATGGGTGGGCAGTACGCAGATAGTCCTCGTAGTAGCCTCTGTCGTGAGTGATGTACAACCTTGTCGTTGCCGATATAGCCATCAGCACGACAATCAGGAGAGACAACAGCCTTTTATGTTGCATTACCCGTTTCATGGCTGCAAAAGTACAAATATAAATTTAAATAGAAAAGAACTTTGCGGGAAAATTAGAGGTGATTGGGGGTTGTTAGAGGCTGTTAGGTGTTGCCCCTCCACTGCCAGGTATTGTTTTTGAAGTGCCCCCAAAAGTTTTTTTTCAAACTTTTGGGGGTCAATACAAAAATGATACCCGGGAGGGGGTGAAAAAAGAAAATCTGTATACCCTACTTAATCTATCTTTATCTCGTAGGTCAGATGCTTATCCTCGCCATACCAGGCATTGTCGATAAAAAGTACGTTCTGCCCCGCCTTGCGTTCCTTGACAAAGACCGACGAAAGGCCCTTCAATATAATAGGATTGTCGCCCTCGAAGTGGATAAGAAACTCCACCGAGGAGTTATTCTTCACCACATACTGTCGCTTACCCTTTCTGTCGGTACCTGCATCACGAACCTCCAACGACGCCTCAACAAACTTGCGCAGAAGCGACTCCTCGCCGGCGATTGTGCCATACGAGTAGGCAATAGTGCGATGAGCCTCGATAGCCTCGCGAAGCGACTCCAAGCTCTTGTCCTTCGCATAGATGAAGGTCATATTGCGACGCACCTCACCCTCGACACGCTCTGTAACGGCGTGGGTATCGGTATTTGCCGACATAAAGAGGTTGTACTCCAAGGCGCGTGTGATAGCCTTCGGATAGAACTGATGTCCATTCATGATCTCGATACCGTCAATCAACCCCTCGCCGTAGACCAAACGGTCAAAATCGGTCATATCCAAGCTGGTGCGACGCCATCCCGGGTGGTTGTGCATAATGAGCGCACCCTGCTTCTTAGCATTGCGGATCGACTGCTCGGGGTTGGGAGCGTGAATGGCATTATTATCGGTGGTAAAAAGGGCATTGAAGTGACCTATGGTAATAGGCTCACGAGTAATCTCGATACCCGGAATGATGGTTATGCCATACGGTTTTGCCACCTTAATAGCGTGCTCTACAGGGTACTGGAAATCGGTGTGCAGTTCCTTTTGCTCGGGCATCACCTTGTAGCGAGTTATGTAGTAGTTCTCAGCCTTTGCACCCTCCTTCACATAACCGCGCATCCACTTTACCATGTGAGGCTCGTTGGCGCGATATTCGATGTGTTCGCTCACCGCCATAACATCCAAACCATCCTTCCACGCATCGCGCACACGTCCATCCATACCAATCGAGCCATCCGAGTAGATGGAGTGGGTATGAAGGTCAGCCTTGTAACCCGTAAATCCATCGATTGCGGGGATTATAAACTCGGTACGTACGAGGTTACGAGGTTGTCTGATATGGATAATATCGGGATTCTCGGCATCCTGATAATACTGCGCTGAAACAGTGCCTGCGGCACATATCGCTGCCAGCAACACAAATATCTTCTTCATCTTTAGTCCAAGTTAAAGTCGTAAACAAGGTGTTTGTCCTCGCCGCACCAAGTGTTTATCACGGTAAATACATCCGACTTGGATGCGCTTGTGCGGATAATAATCGAAGAGTTTGCCTTCAACTCAACAACATTCTGACCTTCGCGAACGAGCAGCCAATCGATCGAGCTGTTGTTTGTGAGGATAACATCGGCGCGATTCTTATAATCGACGGTAGTCTTATGTGCCGTAACCGAAGCTGCAAAGAACTTGCGAAGCAACTCCTCGTCACCTGCCAAAGTACCAAACGAGAATGCGAGTGTACGACGTGCCTCGATAGCCTCGCGGAGCGACTCCAAGCTATTATCCTTCGCATAGATAATGGTCATATTGCGGAGTTGGCCATACTCCTTATAACGCTCGGCTGTAGGATAGTGAGCATCGGTATTCGACGACATAAAGAGATTGTACTGCTTTGCACGCTCGATAGCCTGCGGATAGAACTCGGCACCATTCATAATCTCGATACCGTCGAGTAGACCTGCCTCATAGACCATCTTCTCGTACTCGGTCATCAACATATTCGTGTGCATCCAGCCCGGGTGGTTGTGCATAACCAATGCGCCCTGCTTCTTAGCATTGCGGATAGACTCAATTGTCTCGAGTGCATAAATGGCGTTGTTGTCAGTAGTAAACAACGCATTGAAGTGGCTGTACTCGCCCTCCTTACGGGTAATCTCGATACCCGGAATAATGGTCACACCATACTTCTTGGCAGCCTTAATTGCAACCTCGACGGGCACATTAAAGTCTACATGTATGCCCTCGGCTGTCGCCGGGCGATCCTTCGACACGAAGTTGTAGTTCTCCGCCTTAACACCCTCCTTTGTATAGCCATTCAGATATGCTACATAGTTTTTCTCGTTTGGACGATACTCGAGGTGCTCGGTTACGGCCATAACATCCAAACCGTCAGCCCAAGCCTCGCGGATACGTGCCTCCATCGAGAGGTGTCCGTCCGAATAGATTGTATGGGTGTGGAGATCTGCCTTGTAAGGGGTATAGCCGTCGATTGATGGCAAATTGATCTCTGTACGCTGCAGAGTACGTGGCTGACGAACATGCAACATATCTCCATTCACAGCATCCTGGTAATACTGCGCTGAAACCGACACTACTGCGGTCAAGGCGACAACAAAACTTAAAATCTTCTTCATAACATTACTATTTTTGGTTTAATTTCAATAATTCTCTATTCGTACATTACATACTTCACCGATATTTGGTACGGCACACCATTCAGCACCGCCACACAACCGCTATACTGCGTACCATACTTACCTGTGGTAGCCGTAACAGTATTCTCGCAGAGTACCGACACATACCAACGACCAGCCTTCGGCGCATCGATGTTCAGCCTCTTACGGCAGCCACGCGACACCACCTTCAGCAGTGTATTGTCGTGGAATGCCAACTCACCTCGCTTGGCGCTGAGCGTAAGGTCGAATTTATTCTCCCCCTTGTAGCCCTCGAGCGACACAACCACTCGCTTGCAACCCTTCGGCACATCAAGCGCAAAGTGGTGATACTGCCTATCGCCGATACGTGTATACAGAGGGTCGTTATCTTCGGTACGTCTGTTCATCTCGCGCACCTCGCCCTCCTGTAACAGACCCTTCACCTCCGGCTGAGGGTTTCCATCCATAGCGTAGAGCACCATAGCCGACATATACTCTAACTTCTCGCCCTGCACTACACCTTCGGGATGCGAGCCGCACAACACTACACGGCCACTCTGCGCCGAAGCCTTGTACGCCCAAGCACTCACCTTGCCGTCAATCTTAACCTTATCGGTATCCGAAAATGAATATCGCGACAAAACCTCGGTACCCTCAGGAAGCGATTTATTGTCACCAACATAGGCGTAGCATCCGCCATTATGAATTACCCCCTCAACACGCTTATCGCCTCCGAAGTCGAAATATCGCAACAGTGGGCTCTTGCCTTCGATTGCCATAGCTGTTTTGCTCTTGCGGAGTCCCGTAAAACGGGCATAACCAGGATAGAGGCACAAGTAGAGATCGGTATGTCGTAGTCCCGACTTTGCCATATTGCCCGATGTACCAAGATATGCGCCGGCGCAAGTGCCTACATAGGAACCTCCGGCGGCAATGAACTTACGCAAGTTTGCCCTACCCTCGTCGGTTAGTGTACGTGCGTGCGGTGCCGCCTTACCGCCATTGACATATATCACCCTAAATCGTGGAGCACCATCGGGATAGAGCAACCAACCATTCGTATCCTCCTCGTAGCCGCAGAAGACATTTCGCTGGTAGAGGGTGTCTGCAGCTGTCAGTTCCTCATTCTTTGCCGAGGCAAAATAGTCTATCGAAGCGCCCAAAAAGCGAGCTGCCGGAAGATGTACACGCGAGGTGAGGTTGATGCCCCCATCCATAAATATATCTTTGTAGAAACCGTGACTGCGCGACATAACCTCGGCACGGCACTGCTCTTTGCTACGAGAAACTGCATCGATAGGCGCCAAAAGCCCTATCAATGCAGTAACTACGAGAATTGTAAACTTTTTCATACAACCTCTCTATTTCAACAAATTCGGTCTTGCCCTTAGTTGATTATCTACTCTTTAAGAGCTTCTTAACCTCGTTATATACGGTTTCGCCATTATATCCAAACTTCTCGTCGAGCACCTTGTATGGAGCCGAGTGACCAAAGTGGTCGAGTCCGTGAATATTCTCCATCGAGCCAACCAATCCGAGAAGTGTAACCGGCAAGCCCGAAGTCATACCATAACGCAACACATCCTCGGGGAGTACACTGTTTTGGTAGGACTTTGGCTGGTCGCGGAACAATCCCTCACTCGGAACGCTCACCACACGTACAGCAATGCCCTCGTGCATCAACTTCTCGGCACCCTCAACCAAGGTCGAGACCTCCGATCCCGATGCGACCATAACAACCTCAGGGTTTGCCGAATCAACAACGGTATATGCGCCCTTGTATGCCTGCATAGCCTCGTCGATACGCGCCTGATGGCTTGGCAACGACTTTATATCCTGACGCGAGAAGATCAATCCCACAGGGCGGTGCTCCTCGAGAGCAATCTTCCACGCTGCAACGGTCTCCTCGGCATCTGCCGGACGAAGTACCACCATCGAACGCTCGCCTTTGTGGTTGCGCAGATGCTCCATCAAACGAATCTGAGCCTCCTGCTCGATTGGCTGGTGGGTAGGACCATCTTCGCCCACACGGAACGAGTCGTGAGTCCATATAAATATAACGTGCAAGCCCATCAGTGCCGAGAGGCGCACTACAGGTTTCATATAGTCGGAAAATACGAAGAATGTTCCGCA
>JAZNHC010000040.1:0-7046 GCA_045576755.1 Alistipes sp. | reverse complement strand
TGCTGACCTGCAATCTCTACTATTACAAACATTTAACTTAAATTTGTTATGTGTTGAACTATAATTCAGCCTGCAAAGATACACATAAAATCCGGAATAAAAAATTAAAACTCAAAAATTTATTCAAAACCCCATTTTCTTTAATATAGAGTCGGTCATCGTTACTCCTTTATGCAAGCCTCATAGATTGCATTGACAAGAGTTTTCATAATATCTTTATCGCGGCTGCTCGCGTATCCACTGGTCATTGCAACAACGCCCCAACCTTCGGCAGGAGACCATATCATAATACTCTTCAAGCCTTGTGCGCTACCCGAGTGACCGATAAGTCGCCTCTCGGCCCCCTTGTTCTTATCGTCATAGAGGTAGCCCGGGTACTCCCTGATACAAAGACCATAGCGATTTTTACCTCTCCATACAGGGGTTTGCATCGCCTTCGAACTCTGCTCCGAGATTATGCGAACGCCATTATACTCGCCATAGTTCATATGCATCATCATATAGATAGCGAGGTCGTGCGCCGTAATCTTCATTCCTCCCGTAGGCGAAAAGAGCGGTGCCGAATATCCCAGGACATAGGAAGAGATCTTGTCGGCAGTGCTTTTGTATGCTCCTGCAGCCTTCACAAGTTTACCCTTGCGAAATCTGTAGAGAGTAGCAAACCTTGTTGCATCGAGCGCATCGACATTAAAACTGCCATAAAGACCAAGGGGATCGATGATATTCTGCTTGACATACTCATCGAAACGAACACCTGAAACCTTCTCGACAATCGCTCCAGCGAGATTCAACCCCAAATTCGAATAGCGATAGTTTGTGCCTGGTTCGTATTCGAGGTAGGCATCAGCGCAATCACCGCTAAATGCAGGATTGATGCGATCAAGCGTAGAGTAATCTCCCTTGTTGGTGATGCTCGAGGTGTGCGACAGAAGCATCCTCAACGTAATAGGCGTAGCGGGAAAACGAGGATTGCGGATCGAGAAACCTATCAAATCGCTCACATCGCTATCGAGCGAGATTTTGCCCTGCTCGACAAGCTGCATCAACGCGGTAGCCGTAAACGACTTCGAGATTGAGGCAATACGCATAAGGTGGTTGTTACGAAGTGGTGTCCTGCTCTCCAAATCTTTTACTCCAAACGAGTTGTTATAGACAATCTTCCCATCTTTAACTACGGCAGCCGAAATTCCCACCGCCTGAAACTCCTCTAACACCCGTCTGATTGCACGATCCGTTCGTTTAGTCGGAAATGCCGAGCTACTCGACACAAACAGCAACGCAAAGGCTGCTAATAACACAAAAAAAGATCTCTTCATAGCTTCAGTAAAGTTCTTAGAATATTGGTTTTTTGTTGTACCGCAAATTTAAGACATATTTTGAAAATCACAAAGGGGTATAAAGAGTTGTTTGCCACCTATTTCGGTCCATTCACTCCGAATTTGAACGATAGCACCGAGTGATTGGCATATTTTTTGGCGAGGGGAGAACGGTTGAAAAAGATCTTTCGATGAGAACAATTGTAATTCACTCCGCATCAGCCGAACTCAGAGCCCTGATCCGAGGGCTTCTATCCGATATCGACGCACTATTTATCCCCACATCCTCGCGCAAAGAGTTGTTTCGTCTGTGTCGTAGCACAGGATGCGATCTGATTCTCACCGACGATGTGCGGATGTTTATGAATGGTTCCGATGCTATTGCCCTAATTCGCCAGGGTAAGTCATTACCACAGATATTTATCCTCTCGTACGACCTCTCCGAGGAGACCGTAACTGCCCTGCTCGAAGCGGGCATAAACCAATTTATCACGCTCCCCGTAGCCCCCGAAAGGCTCTACGAGAAGGTGGCAACACGACCAAAAACGATATGATGATAGTACTAAACGAAGAGTGGGTGATAGCACTCCTTCTGCCGCTGCTGCTGGCGGTATCGGAGGCGATGCATACGATAGGTGGTCGCTACCGCACATACGCCACAACGCGATGTATAGCACACATAACCGCACTATTGATGAGCGACGATGAACCGCAAGACGAGATAATCCACAAATTGCGCCTGCACTACACGAACGCCACCATAGTCGAGGCGGTAATATTTATCTCGGAGCATATATATGGCGGAAAGTTGCATCGTTTAGCTCTGATTGTGGAGGTGTGCGAGATAGATTTTATGCTTCAACGCGCAGCAAAGCGCAAACAAGGAGGGGCGAGGGCTATCCACCTGCTAAAGATGTCACAGCTCTCGCACCTCGGCACTCTCCTCGACTACACCGAAGAGGAGACAAGCAACGACAAAGCCCGCTTCTATGCGACAATGTCGTTGGTGGCATCGCACCCCGAGCGAGCTATCCGATACATAGCAAGGCTCGACACTCGGTTGTCGTTACACGAAGTGGTCGTTCTGACCCGTCTAATGCAAAGATCGGGTTCACCGATAGCCTACACCCCTCTGCTGATATCCGAAAATCGCAACCTGCAATATATAGGTATATATCTATGCGAACTCCTCGCAATAGTCGATGCCGAGCGATACCTGCAACTGCTGGCGGAGTCGAAGGATTGCGAAATAGCACTCGCTGCACTGCAAGCACTATGCACCCTGCGTGGCGATCTCAAAACCTCACACGTTAGGTTGGGTGTATCACGCCTTGCACCCCACCTGCGTGCCGCCTTCTTGCGTCACGCAGTACAATCGTGCTATTCGCTCCGCTCGTGTGCCCATCTGCTCAACAACGAGGAGCGCACCTCCTTTTCGCAACACGTCGGATCGTATAAATGCCAAATCGTATGCAACTAATATCATTCACGCTCTTTCTCGGCGCACTCCTATCGCTCGCGGCTGCCATCTGCTTTGTAAAGAGGTGGCACGGAGCTAACTGCCAAACAGCCGTAATGCAAATTATCCGCGAGGGCATTGGCAGCGTAGGTATATCCGCCATTGTAGAGTATCCCGACACGGATGCTCCGCTCATCGCCCTCCTCGAAGAGGAGTATCCGCGAAGCGAGGCTATCGTGGTTGCCGACCTTCGACACCAACCCTCATTCGATGCGTTAATTCAACGATTTCGCCTTGTCAAAGTGCATCACAACCCACGCACCCACATCCGTGCACTCTATCGCTCGCGTAGTCGAGCCTTCCGACGAGTGGTAGTTATAGACCTGCCGACAGAGCATAGCGCCGACGCGCTGAAGGTGGCAAAGGAGATAGCTTCGTATGGCTATATCCTCCGACTGCGTGGCGAGAGCCGTGTAGCACGCCACGCCCTCACCTACTGCGCCAACATTATCTCGACATATCCTCTTACCGAGAGCCTTTCGCTCAAAAGCGTAATTGGAGCCGATGCCACACTCGAGCGAGCTGACCGACCACAAGGTAGCACCACAAAACTCTTGGCAAACAGAATTTTAGCATGGCGCAGAGTCGTGCCGCTATTTCTGATATCCGCCATTTCGCTGCCTGCCGTCATACTATTTCTGGGGCACCTATCGGGCGAACGGATACTCACCATTACCGCAGCCTTAATTGTCGCAACCGTCGCACTACTGCTGTACCTTTCGTGCCGCGTGGTAGCCGAAAAGGGACTATTTGCAACAACTAACACAATAATCGAAAATTTTTGTCGCTATATTATTGAACATCTCAAAAAGATTTACTACCTTTACAAAGGGAGCAGGCTATATCCCGAAGGAGTGAAGTTTTCACTTCGGTACCTACTCAGACGAAGACGATAAACAAGAGAAAACGCTATGATAGAACAACAGCTCAGAGAGTACCTTTTACCTTGTGCCTTCAATGCCGCCGTGCGCGCAGGAGCCGAGATAATGAGGGTCTATAACAACATCGAGGAGTGCGACATAACTGTCAAGAGCGACAACACTCCGCTGACCATTGCAGACCGACTCGCCCACAACAAGATCAAGGAGGTATTGGGCGAAACACGTATTCCGATACTCTCGGAGGAGGGGCGCGAGATGCTCTACGATGAGCGCAAAAATTGGGATATGTTTTGGCTTGTCGATCCGCTGGACGGCACTATCGAGTTCCTCAAGCGCAACAACGAGTTCACGGTAAATATTGCTCTAATGTCGGAGAATGAGTGCATCGGCGCTATCGTATATGTTCCGTACCTCGGCAAGATATATTTCGCAGAGCAGGGCGTAGGAGCGATGCTATTGGAGGGTGTCAAACCCGACGAAAATGCCAACTACACCAATGCCGACATACGCACACACGCAAAAAAACTGCCTCTGAGTTCGGCTTCGCACGATAAGTTCCGTATCGCAGTGTCGCGTTCGCACCAGACAGCCGAGACTGCCGAATATATCGAAAATATGCGTGCGCAACACCCCGACATCGAGGTTGTGGAGCAGGGCAGCTCATACAAGTTCTGCCTTATGGCAGAGGGTGCCATAGACTACTATCCGCGCACCACAACAACCTACGAGTGGGATACGGCAGCTGCCGAACTGATACTTGCGGAGTCGGGGGGTATGGTGCGCTCTATACCCGAACATAAGCCTCTGCGCTACAACAAGGAAAATCTGCACAATCCGTGGTTCGAGTGCCACCGATTTAGATAGAGAAAGGGAGTGTCTGACAAGTTTTTTAGACACTCCCTCTCTGTATGAAGTTATAGTTAGTCGGCTTCTTTTTATCCCTGTTTTTCCGACTTAGGTAACCCGTCGTGCGTACCACTGCGAAGCAACTTTCGCACGTACAACCTACCGCCACTCACGGCAAAGAGATTGTTACCGGCAAAGGCAATGGTCGAGACCTCGCCACCGGGCAACGAAAGTATCGTTCGTACGCGACCATTCTGGTCACACACCTGAATACCCACCGCAGATGCCACATAGAGGTATCCCGAAGCATCATAGAGTATCTGCCCGGCATCGGCATAGAGGAAGTAGAACTGCTGACCGTAGGCGAGTTTGTCGCCCTCGGTATTGATATAGTCCCACACCCAATTACTACCCTCCACACGCTTGGCTGTGTGGGTTCCGCCAGGATAGAGCGCGGTATATGGGTCGCTCAACTTCACCTTACCCTTCACTTTGGTACGCGAGCCATCCACCAACACAAACTCCTTGCTCTTTCCCGACTGCAAGACGATGCGCTCCTCGGAATGTGGGTGCAACATCGTACCATCCGCAACCCCTTCTGCAATGCATCGCCACTCCTCACCCTCGATAAGCATCGAAGCGAGAGTTTTGCTCTGGCTCTTGCCCTTGTTGGGGAGCTCCGGCCAGCCCTCGAAGAGCCAACGTATCACATCCGGCATAATGGCGCGAGCATTTTTCGACGAGTGTCCACCCTTACCCCACGAATAGTTCACCTCGTAGCCCGCAAACTGCAAAGCCGAGAGCACCAATTCGTTATACTCGAACCAACTGCCGAATAGCGGATTCCACGTATCCTCATCATTGTCTTGCAGGAATACTCGGATTGGTCGCGGCTCACACTTGCGGATGAGTGCAGGGAATTGGTCGCCTCCTCTAAACGAAACAAACGTTCCGCACGACGTATATACGCGCGAAAAGAGGTCTGGACGTTGCCAAGCCACATTGAAGGCGCAGATACCACCACTGCTATTGCCGTAGATTGCGCGATCTGTCGCTCTGTCCGAAATCTTTATCGCGCGACCATCTGCGGTCTTGCGCTTGCACACTGCCGGCAAAACCTCCGTTTCGAGAAATTCGGCATAACGTCCATCCATTCTATCGAGCTCGTTGCTGCGGTTGTAGCGCACCACATTATCCTCCGCATCGCGAATCTGCCCCGGACTAACAAAGAGACCAATTATAACGGGTACCTCGCCATTTGCTATCAGTTGGTCGAGCGTGTCGAGCATAAAACTACCACCCGACATCGACACCCAAAGGCAAGCAGGGGTCTTGCCGTCATACTCCTTCGGCACATAGACCGAGATATTACGCACCGTACCAGGATAAATCTTCGAGTCGTGCATCTTAAACTTAACAATCTCGCCATTGTAAGCAGCAACCTCGAATGGCAGAATGGTCAAAGAGAGCGATAAGACTACCGCTGCAAAAATTTTTCTCATACTTATATTATTCGATTAGTCCCTCGGGAAGGACAAACTTGATGAGCTGCTTTTCGAAGTCGATAGCAGCAATAAACTCCTCAACGGCAGGAATAAGGTGACGTTTGCCCTTGAGTTCGATTTCGAAGAGAGGGTTGAACTCGTTGTCGTAGAAATCGACAATCTCGCCTTTGGCACGTCCTACACGCACCTCGAAGCCGATTAAATCGTCAAAATAGAACTCGTCATCGTCCGACTCCTCAACCTCGATCATCACTTCGTGGTCGAGAATCATCTCGGCACGTTTGTCGTTGTCGATATCGGCAAAGGCGACCACTGCACTACGCTGACCGCGACGAGCAAATGATTCACAAAAAAGAGGAACCACCAACTCCTCCACTTTCGTGAAGAAGGGTTGTTCCTCCCAATTGTAGTTGTCGGGCAGGGTGTCGTAGAGGTTGATTACGACCTCTCCCTTCACTCCGAAGAGCTTGGTTATGCGCCCTACCGTCAACATCTTTTGACCTACTCCTCAGCAGGTGTCTCGGTTGCCTCCTCAGCAGGAGCCTCTGCAGCCTCTGCAGCAGCAGCGGCAGCCTCAGCCTCGGCAGCAGCCTTACGCTCAGCGATGGCAGCGGCACGAGCCTCCTTAACTGCAGCCTCAGCAGTAAGGCGAGCCTTCTTGTCAGCCGACTTCTCGGCAGCAAGCTTGTTTACCTTAGCGGTAACCTTGCCCTCCTTCTCACCAAGCCACTTGTTGAACTTAGCCTCAGCGTCGCTCTCAGAGAAAGCGCCCTTAGCTACGCCACCGAGCAGGTGTTTCTTGTACAACACGCCCTTGTACGAAAGAATCGCACGAGCGGTGTCAGTAGGTTGTGCGCCCTTCATTAACCAACCCAAAGCTTGCTCGAAGTTAAGGTCGATCGTAGCAGGATTCGTGTTTGGGTTGTAAGTACCCAACTTCTCGATAAACTTACCATCACGTGGCGCTCTGCTATCTGCA
>JAZNHC010000039.1:0-4344 GCA_045576755.1 Alistipes sp. | reverse complement strand
ACATGGCTACGATCCGACTTGGTGAAGCATATCCAATTGTTGCCCATAATCTTTTGTGCAAGGCGGAACGACTCGACATACTTCGAGTGGAGCATAGGTACGATTTTGTGCTTCTTGCACTCCTTGAGCATCTCCTCCAATGTCGGAATTGGGGTGCGGAAGTCGGGATTTGACGAGGCAAGTACGTAGTTGTTGCGCAGCTCGTCGAATGTGAGGTCGCTGACACGCACCTTCTCGGTCAGTTTCGAGTAATCCGATGCGTTGCGACAGGTGCGATTGAGCCACTTATCGTGCATGATCACCATCTTGTTATCTTTGGTCATGCGGACATCCAACTCGATGCCTATGTAGCCGTGACGTGCAGCACGCTCTATGGCAGGGATCGAGTTTTCGGGAACGACCTTGCTCCAACAGCCACGGTGAGCGAACATCTTTGGCAGAGGGGATGCGCTTTGAGCCTGCGCCACTACCGTCATACAGCAGAACGACAAAATAAGGGTTAGTAGTCGTTTCATACGCTAAAAATATATTATTTATCGGCCTCTGGGAATGATATGCCGTATACAAGGTGCTCAAGTGGGCGCAAGAAGTTGCGCTTGCCATACTTTGGTGAGTAGACGTAGCAGTCAATAGTGAGCAACTCTTCTGTGCGTTCGTCGAGGGTGGTGTAGCTCACGAATGGACCTCCCATAAAATCCTTCTCGACATCCCAAAATCCACGCATCTCGATCCAGTCGCGTCCGTTGATCTTCACAACCCTTATCTCGGGCATAAAGTCGGTATACCCGCTGTCGTCTGCGTTTGGTATGCGGGTTACGGTGGTCATATACGATCCGTCGGTTGGCCCCGGAATACGCTTGGCGTAGCTGTTTCGTGCCTTGACGAGAGCCTCAACCGTAAGGCTCGATTTGCCTTTGAATGGGTGCGAGTAGATGAAGAAACCCTGGCTTGCAGCCGGAAATTCGTTCGATGCCCAGACAAATTTTTCGCTCTCGGCACGGAAGAGATAGCCATTAGGGATCTTCATATCGATATCGAATACTCGCTTTATAATCTTCTCCAAAGGTTTGGCACCCTGCTTCTTAGCCAACTCGATATTGCGATCACGCTCGGCTATCTCGAGCACGCGCAGAAGGCTCTCTCCGTTCTCGTTCAGGTAATTGACCATAGCGTCGATTGTGGGGCCCTGGAAGGTGAGTACCAACTGAGGTGTAGCCACCACATCGTACTGCGCTGCTATGGTTGTCTCCTTTACTTCGGGTGAGCACAGAACCTTCAAGATATTGCGGTACGATGGGAGCAAGTGTCGGAAATCGCGTGCTGTAATGCGCACCACGTCGAACATCGGCTCTTTTTGATTGAGCATCTCGACAGGTGTGTTAAAGAGCGTCCGCAGATCCTCACCGAGTTGCGACTCCCACTCGCGACCATCGCATACGACCAACACTTCGTAAGGTGAGCCTTGTGCCGTTTTCTTGGTGCTTGTTAGCGAGTTGAAACTATCGCATCCCACCCAAAAGAGTGAAGATATTGCAACGAGAAGAGTGTAGAAAAATCGCCTCATAAAGTATAAATTTTGCATTACAAAGTTATGCATATTTTGTGCAATAGCAAAATTTTTGCAAGAAAATGGTTATCTTTGCAAGTGGTAAAATGGGTTAAGATATGAAGATTAGTACACCAAAATTTATACGCGATCTCTACCCCGATTTGGTTTGGCATATCGAGGATAAACGCGGTGTGTATCTGACTTTCGATGATGGCCCGACACCCGGTATCACCGAGTGGATTTTGGCAACACTGAGACGCTACGATGCCAAGGCAACATTTTTTGTGTTGGGTAAAAATGTGGAGATGTACCCCGATCTCTACGAAAAAATCATAGCCGACGGACATCGTGTCGGCAACCACACCTATTCCCATCAAAAAGGGTGGGGTATGGCGCTCGAACGCTATCTGGAGGATATAGATTTTGCCTCCGATATGGTGCAGAGTGATCTTTTTCGTCCGCCCTATGCACGAATTACTCCGTCGCAGTTGCGTGCAGTGGCAAAGCGCTACAAAATCATAATGTGGAGCATCGTATCGCGTGATTACAACCGAAAGCTGACGGGCGAGATGTGCTTGCGTGGGGTGTTACCCTATATCGAAGCGGGGTCGATAATACTCTTCCACGATAGCGAGAAGTCGTTTGCGAATATGAGCTATGCACTCCCGAAAACGTTGGAGTATATTGAAAAAATTGGTCTTAAATGTAAAGCAATAGAGTTGTAATGAGAGTTGTAGTGGCAATAACGGCAGCAAGTGGTGCAATCTATGCACGCCAACTACTCGCAGCACTTGTGGCGAGCGATGAGGTGGAGCGTGTGGCGCTCATATACAGTGCTAATGCGCGTGATGTGGTAGCGCACGAAGGAGAGAAAATGCCCGAGTCGGAGAAGATCGAGGTGTTCGAGAATAACAACCTCTTCGCATCGCCTGCAAGTGGCTCGGCACGCTGGGATGCTATGGTTGTAGTCCCTTCGAGTGTCGGCACCGTTGGTCGAGTGGCTTCGGGGGTATCGCAAACGTTGATTGAGCGCGCTGCCGATGTTATGTTGAAGGAGCGCAGACGGTTGATCTTTGTAGTGCGCGAGACGCCCTATTCGTTGATACATCTTCGCAACATGACAGCCCTGACCGAGGCGGGTGCCGTGATTCTTCCGGCAACGCCATCGTTCTACTCGTTACCTCAGAGTATCGAGGAGGTGTGCCAGACTGTCACCGAACGCGTTACGGCAATGTTGGGGCTGTCGTGCGAACGTTATGAATGGAAATAATTTTTGAGACAAATGAAAAAAGTAGTTGTTATATTATTAGTTGTTTTGCTCTGTGCATCGTGTCGCCGAGGTGGCGACCTGAGTGCTTTGCGCGAGGGTGACATTGTCTTTATCGAGACAACATCCTTCCAATCGAAGTTTGTGAAACTCGGAATGCTTTCGATATGGAGCCATTGTGGTATTGCCGTCAATACACCTGAGGGAGTGCAGATTATGGAGGCGGATACGACGGTGAGAATTTTGCCTATCGATAAGTTTATCGCTCGCTCGGTGGGCGAGAAGTATATCATCAAACGCCCGAAGCAGCAACTTAGCCGACCTATCGATCAGAGCAAGTGGCTTGGCAAGTGGTATGATTTGAATTTCAGCTTCGAGAATGACGAGGTTTACTGCTCGGAGTTGGTGTGGCTCATCTATAAGGATCAGGGCATAGAGTTGTGTCCGCCGAAGAGGATAAACGAACATTTTATGGTGCGTTTTCCTGTTATGCAGCGAGCCTTGGAGGAGCGCGGCATATCGCCAAAACAGGAGGCTGTAGCCCCTTGCGACCTGCTTAGAGCACTATAAAAGAGGTGCGAATATCACTTTTTTTGTAAAAAATTTGGACATTGCAAAAAAGTGTATTACTTTTGCACTCGATTCCGAAGGGGATCTAAACGGTGGATGTAGCTCAGCTGGTTAGAGTTGCGGATTGTGGTTCCGAAGGTCGTGGGTTCGAATCCCATCTTCCACCCGAAGTTTGAAAGCCTTGCGATGCAAGGCTTTTTTATTATGCATAGCCGCGGGAACTTGTTCACGAAAGGCTAGGCATAATAAAAAGTAGTGGCGCAGACACTTTCAAACTTCGAAAGTGCCCCTGCGGCGAGCAGAGGGGAAAGGCGTTAAGCGAGCGGAGTAGCCAATCCCATCTTCCACCCGAACAAAAACGGAGCAGAAAGGTGTCGAAATCTCGACACCTTTCTGCTCTTTATAACCAAGGGGTTGCAGTGTGATGTTATTTGATGAATAACTCGCCACTTTCGGGCTTCATCAATGTCGATACAGGTCGCACAATCTCCTTGGTGATGGTTATGCGGTGCTTCAGTGGCAGGGTCTGCGAATCGAAACCGAGCAGGAGATCGTAGTCGCCCTTGGTGAGCTTCCAGCCGTTTGCCTTCTCGTTATAAGTCATCAGATCATCCCTGCTGATAGCGATCTCCACAGTGGTCGCCTCACCCGCCTTCAAAAGAGGTGTTTTCTTGTATCCGCGCAGCTCGATAACGGGGCGATCAACCTCGGGATTCAGCTCCGATGAGTAGAGCTGTACGACCTGCTTTGCAGGGAAGTTGCCGATGTTCTTTACGGCGCATCTTACGATATAGCCGTGTTTGCTCTGCTCGACCTGCATATCCGACATCTCGAACTGCGAATAGGTCAAACCATATCCAAATGGATATGCAACCTCGATATTGCGTGTTGCATAGTCGCGATAGCCAACGTAGATGTCCTCCTCGTAATTGGTGTAGTCGATGTTCTTAACATCGTA
>JAZNHC010000038.1:0-6096 GCA_045576755.1 Alistipes sp. | reverse complement strand
GTCGTAGAAGTGGGGTATGGTGACGTGTCCGTTCTCATCGACGAGCGATGCCACAAGACGAGTCAGCACGTTTGCAGGGTTCGCCACAGCACCGCCAAACAAGCCCGAATGGAGGTCCTTGTTCGGTCCTATGACCTCCACCTCCATATAGGTCAGACCGCGCAATCCGCAGGTTATCGAAGGGGTGTCGAGCGATATCATCGAGGTATCCGACACGAGGATAATGTCCGCCTTCAGACGCTCCTTGTACTCCTCGCAGAAGCCGTAGAGCGAAGGTGAGCCAATCTCCTCCTCGCCCTCGAGCATAAACTTGACGTTGCAAGGGAGCGAGTCGGTGGCGCACATCGCTTCGAACGCCTTGATGTGCATAAACGACTGACCCTTGTCGTCGTCGGCACCGCGACCATAGATGCGATTGTTGATGATGGTCGGCTCGAAAGGCTCGGTGTTCCACTCCTCGCGAGGGTCTACGGGCATAACGTCGTAGTGACCATATACGAGTACGGTTTTCGCCTCGGGCGAGATGATTTTCTCGGCATAGACTACGGGGTTGCCCTCGGTAGGTACGACCTCGGTAGTGTCGGCTCCAGCCTCTGCCAAAGCCTTTGCGAGATGCTCGGCGCACCTCACCATATCCTCCTTGTGCGACGACTGTGCACTGATCGAAGGTATGCGCAACACCTCGAACAACTCTTCGAGGAATCGCTCACGGTTCTTTGAAATATAGTCTTGAACTTTTTGCATAGTGTTGTTTTTTTGCTATTAGCCATTAGCTTTTTTTTGTTTTCCGAACTCCGACGGTGGTCAAGGCGCAAGCATTAATAACGGCTATTAAGGGCTATTAACGGCTAGTAAAGAAAGCGCGCACCCTTACTTGCCCTTACTGACCTTTACTTGCCCTTACTCGCCCTTATCTAATTGCGTCAACTCTTGTCCCTCGTCTAATTTACAATCCGCAAATCTCCTTGATCTCGGCAATAAACTGCTGTGCTACCTCGTCGGCAAAGGCCTGCGACTTGGCCTCGACGTAGATGCGGATGATAGGCTCGGTATTCGACTTGCGGAGATGTACCCAATGCTCGGCAAAGTCGATCTTCACACCATCGATATCGTTCACGCGCTCGTGTGCGTAACGCTCCTTCACGGTGCGGAGAACCTTGTCCACGTCGATAGCAGGCGTAAGCTCAATCTTATTCTTCGATGCGAAGTATGCAGGGTAACGCTTGCGCAACTCGGTCATCGGGATATTGAGCTCAGCCAAATAGGTCAAAAAGAGTGCCACACCTACCAACGCATCGCGACCATAGTGCAACTCGGGGTAGATCACTCCGCCATTGCCCTCGCCACCGATCACGGCACCTGTCTCCTTCATCTTGGTCACCACATTCACCTCGCCCACAGCCGATGCTGCATAGTTGCCACCGTGCGCTACGGTAACATCGCTCAAAGCACGCGACGAAGAGAGGTTCGAGCAGGTGTTGCCCTTCGTGTGCGAGAGGATATAGTCCGCCACTGCGACCAACGTATACTCCTCGCCAAACATCGTTCCGTCCTCGTTTACGAGAGCCAAACGGTCCACGTCGGGATCGACTACGACACCGAGGTCAGCCTTCTCCTTGACGATGACCTCCGATATCTCGGTGAGGTTCTGAGGGAGTGGCTCGGGGTTGTGTGCAAAGTGTCCGTCAGGGGTGCAGTTCAGTTCCACGACCTCGCAACCGAGACGACGCAAAAGTGCGGGAATTACAACACCGCCAATCGAGTTTACGGCATCTACAACTACCTTGAAGTGACGTGCCTTAACCTTTTCTGCATCAACAAGTTTGAGAGCCAATACCTGGTCGATGTGTGTAGGGTTAAAATCCTCGCGCAAAATCACTTTTCCGATATTGTCCACATCAGGGAAGAGGAAGTCCTCCTGCTCTGCCAAAGCGAGTACCTGCTTGCCCTCTTTATCGTTGAGAAACTCGCCCTTCTCGTTGAGCAATTTCAGCGCATTCCACTGCTTTGGATTGTGCGATGCGGTGATGATGATACCACCGTCCGCCTTGTGAGTTATGACAGCCATCTCGGTACCTGGTGTGGTGCAGAGTCCGACGTTGATGACATCCACTCCACAACCGAGGAGCGTGCCTTCGATGATGTCGTTTACCATCTCGCCCGAGATACGTGCGTCGCGTCCTACGACGATGCGCAACTTCTTGGCTTCATTCTTGCTCGCAATGAAACGAGAGTAGGCAATAGTGAACTTTACGATATCAATCGGAGTGAGGTTTTCGCCCACTTCGCCACCGATTGTACCGCGAATTCCGGAGATAGATTTAATGAGTGTCATAGTGGTAGTTTTTTATTTTTAATAAAAAAAATTATCGTTTTGCTTTGAAAATCGTTGTAAATGTACTATTTTTATGCCAAATATCCAAGGCTATAACGGCTAAATTGAGAAATTATGAGTGATAAAAGAGTTATTCCGGCATCGGAACTTATTATAAATGAGGATGGTTCGATATTCCATCTACATCTTTTGCCAGAGCAACTTGCCGATATCGTGATATTGGTGGGTGACCCGGGCAGAGTCGATATGGTGGCATCCTACTTCGATGCCATCGAGTGCAACGTTGCAAGTCGCGAGTTCAAGACCGTAACCGGTACCTACAAGGGTCGTCGTATGACGGTGCTCTCGACAGGTATCGGCACCGACAATATCGACATTGTGGTTACCGAGTTGGACGCTCTTGCCAACATCGACTTCGCCACACGTCAGGTGAAGGATGAGTTCCGACAACTGACGCTGGTACGCCTTGGCACCTCGGGAGCCTTGCAGGAGGATATCGAGGTGGGAGAGCGAGTCTTTGCCCGCACCTCGGTAGGCTTCGACGGACTGCTCAACTACTACGCAGGACGTAACGAGGTGTGCGACCTTGCCATCGAGAAGGCTTTTGTCGAGCATACGGGTTGGAATCCGCAGCTAACAGCTCCGTACTTTATCGATGCCGACACATCGTTGTACGAGCTGTTCAAGGATGTAACGCGCGAGGGTATCACCATCGCAGCACCCGGATTTTATGCTCCGCAGGGACGTTGGGTACGTCTCAAGCCGCAGGATCTGCGCTTGAACGAGAAGATCGAGTCGTTCCGCTTTGGCGAGCGACGCATCACCAACTTCGAGATGGAGTCCTCGGCATTGGCAGGCTTGGCAGCCCTTATGGGACACAAGGCGGCTACGGTATGCACCATCATCGCGCAACGAATTGCGAAGGACGCTTGCACCGACTACAAGCCATTCGTTCGCCTGATGATTGAGGATGCACTCGAGCGACTCGCAACGATTTAACAGAGTATAGAGAGCGGAGAAAGGAGAACTAAAAATTCCCCCTGTAAACCCCCGTAAACCCCCGTGACCCCCAAAAAAGCAAAACAAGACAAAGAATAATAACAAACAAAACAAGTAACAGAAATCTTAATGGAGCGAGGCTTTGCCGAGTGACAAACCTCCCTTAGCAAAGGGAGGTTTGGAGGGATTTTAGAGAAAAGAATAATTTCATAATCCTCCCTCTCCGAAAAGATTACAAGTACGCAAAACAAGACAAAGAATAATAATAACAAACAAAAACAAGTAACAGAAATTATGAAATTTACAGTATCAAGTTCGGCCTTGTTGTCGCTGCTGGCTACAACAGGCAAGGTTATCAACAGCAAGAACACACTTCCGATTCTCGACTACTTCTTGATGGAGTTGCAGGGTAACGAGTTGAAGGTTACCACATCGGACCTCGAGACCACATTGGTTGGTACGCTCCAGGTCGATAACGTGGAGAAGGAGGGTACGGTTGCTGCCCCTGCAAAGTTGATGCTCGACGTGTTGAAAGAGTGCTCGGAGATGCCACTCTTGCTCGAGGTGAATGAGGATAATTGGGAGATTAAGATGGCTTGGAACAGCGGTAGTTTCTCTGTTCCAGGAGCTAATCCTGTGAGCTATCCTCAGACCCTTCAGCTCTCGGAGGAGAAGACCGAGTTGTCGCTCGATGTCGATATTCTGGTTAATGGCATCAACAAGACTCTCTTCGCAACGGCAGACGATGAGTTGCGCCCTGTGATGAATGGAGTCTACTTCAACCTCGACGAGGAGAACCTCACCTGCGTAGCTACCGATGCCCACAAGTTGGTTAAGCACACGGTGGATTACGCTTGTGGCGTTAAGGCAGCATTCATCTTGCCAAAGAAGCCTGCAAACTTGTTGAAGAACCTTCTCTTGAAGGAGGAGGGCGAGGTTAAGATGACCTTCGACCAGAAGAACGTAGTGTTCGAGTTGTCGTCGAGTACTTTGATCTGCCGTCTTATCGAGGGTGCATACCCTAACTACAATGTGGTTATTCCTCAGGCAAACCCTAACAAGTTGCTCGTGGACCGCATCGGCTTGTTGAACGCAATCAAGCGTGTGGCGGTTTGTTCGAACCCAACCACAAACCTCATCCGCTTGGATATTGCGGACAACCGCGTAATCTTGGCGGCACAGGATGTGAACTTCTCGGTGTCGGCAAACGAGACTTTGTCGTGCAGCTACGAGGGCACACCAATCACCATCGGCTTCAAGTCCACCTTCTTGGTTGAGATCCTCTCGAACATCGAGACTCCAACCATCTTGGTTGAGTTGGCTGACTCGGCACGCGCAGGTGTCTACAAGCCTGTCTACGATGACGAGCAGAGCAGCTCTACGTTGATGTTGTTGATGCCGATGATGATTAACGCATAACGGAGATGAAACTGAACTTGCGACGCCCGATGGTCTTCTTCGACTTGGAGACCACGGGCACCAACATATCTACGGACCGCATTGTCGAGATCTCGGTGGTGAAGGTTATGCCCGACGGCACAATCGATGGAGGCGTGGCAAAGACCAAGCGCATCAATCCCGAGATGCCGATTCCTGCCGAGGCTACTGCCGTGCATCACATCACCGACGATGACGTGCGCGACTGCCCGACCTTCCGTCAGTACGCCAAGTCGTTGCGTGCCTACTTGGAGGGTTGCGACTTTTGTGGCTTCAACTCCAATCGTTTCGATTTGCCGATGTTGGCAGAGGAGTTTATGCGTGCAGGCGTAGATGTCGAGTTCTTCAAGCGTGCGCAGTATGTCGATGTGCAGAACATCTTCCACAAGAAGGAGGAACGCACCCTCGTTGCCGCCTACCGTTTCTACTGCGGTAAGGAGTTGGAGGCGGCCCATAGTGCCGATGCCGACACGATGGCGACCTACGAGGTGCTCTGTTCACAGTTGGACCGCTATGGCGATTTGGAGAATAGCGTCGATTTCCTCTCGGAATACTCTTCGCGAGGCAAGACAGCAGACTTCGCAGGCCGTATCGCATACGACGATAAGGGTGTGGAGGTCTTCACCTTCGGCAAGTACAAGGGGCAATCCGTCGAGGCGATCTTCCGCAAGGAGCCAAGTTACTACGATTGGATTATGAACGGAGATTTCCCGAACTATACAAAGAAAATATTTACCGAGATTAAGTTACGCACGAAGTAACAAGTACGATACTTATTAACGAATATTTCTGATGAAGATACGTAGTTTAATACTAACCATAGCTTTTGTAGTTGTTGGTGCGCTCACGTTTGCGTATGCACAGAACGTGGTTGTCATCAATGGAAAGAAGTATATCATTCACAATGTGTTGAGGGGCGAGACTCTCTATTCGTTGTCGCGCTATTATGGTGTCACCATAGCCGATTTACAAAAGGAGAACCCCGAGCTTGTAAATGGCTTGAGGGCGGGATCGCGTTTGAAGGTGCCCGTAAAGGCGAACCAAACACCAAAACCTGCACCTCCGGCACCTACTCCTGCTCCGGCACCTACTCCAGCACCAGCACCTGCTTCCGTAGTAGAACAACCTGCGGTAGTTGAGCAACCACAGCAAAAAACTGTAGTTGAACAACCTGCTCCTGCACCTGTTGTCGAGCAGCCGCAGCAACAAGTTGTAACAGAGCAACCTGCGGTAGTTGAGCAACCACAGCAAAAAACTGTAGTTGAACAACCTGCTCCTGCACCCGTTGTCGAGCAGCCGCAGCAACAAGTTGTAACAGAGCAACC
>JAZNHC010000037.1:0-19840 GCA_045576755.1 Alistipes sp. | reverse complement strand
TCTTTGCGATGTACTTAAATCCCGTAAGGCAGTTGTAGCATTTTACACCATAGGCAGCTGCTACTGCGTCAGGCATCATCGAGGTAACGATTGTCTTAACAACGTAGTCACCATCCTTGATACGTCCAAGCTCTGCCCAACGGGTAAGCTGGTAACACATCAAGAGCACCAATGTCTGATTTCCATTCAGGAGAACATACTCACCCTTTGAGTTGCGCAAGGCTAAACCGATACGGTCAGAATCGGGGTCGGTGGCCATGGCGAGATCTGCCTGTTCCTTCTCGGCAAGGTCGATAGCCATCTTCATAGTAGGACGGTTCTCCGGATTTGGAGACTCCACAGTAGGGAAATTGCCGTCGAGAACAGTCTGCTCTGGTACAGATATAATATTTGTAAATCCGAAATTCTTGAGTGAAGCCGGAGTAAGACGTACGCCCGCACCGTGAAGTGGGGTATAGATAATCTTCATATCGTGGTAGCGAGCTACGCTGTCAGCCGAAAGCTGCAACTTCTTGATCTCTGCAAGGTACTTCTCATCGAACTTCTCGTCGAGGATAGTGATATTCTCGGCATTCTTGCCTGTGAGTACTTGCGAAACTTCGGTAATCTTCTCTACCTCTTTGATGATATTTACATCGTGTGGTGAGGTGACCTGCGAGCCGTCGCTCCAGTATGCTTTATAGCCGTTGTACTCCTTCGGATTGTGCGAAGCGGTAACCATAACGCCCGATTGACAATTCAACTCGCGAATGGCGAATGAGAGCTCCGGTGTAGGGCGCAACTCGTCAAAAAGGAATACTTTGAATCCATTCGACGCGAAGATATCCGCTACGTGCTCGGCAAATGTACGTGAGTTGTTGCGCGAGTCGTGGGCGATAGCCACGCGAATCTCCTCGTTAGGGAAGTTGATCTTGAGATAGTTGGCAAGTCCCTGTGTTGCGAAACCTACGGTATAGTTATTCATGCGGTTTGTGCCAACGCCCATAATTCCACGCAGACCACCTGTTCCGAACTCCAAGTCCTTGTAGAAACTTTCAACAAGTCCCTTGGGATCGTTATCTATCAGATCCTTAACCTGTTGACGGGTTTTCTCGTCAAACTCTGCACCGAGCCACTTCTCGGCCTTCGACATAACCAATTGCTGTAAGTTGTCCATAATCGATGATTTTTATAGTTTTTGTTTATAGTTTTCGAGAAAATTATTCATTTTATAATCACTGCAAATATACAAAAATTATTTGTAAATGTGGTGTATCAGCGAGTTAAATTTTGGGATAAAAATTTTCTCCTCTTATCCCATAGCAAATAATAATTAAAAAACAATAGTTACGACATTTTTTTTTCCACAATTTTATTTCCACCTTTGCAAAGTCAAACAATGCAACACGCTTGTTTCGAAATTGCAGTTTAACTCAAAATACTTACAATCAGATACTTATGCTTGCGAATGCTGCGACATACAACGATGCTTGGCAAAATTGCCTCAGCGAACTGAAGGCCAAAACTTCGGCAGAAGAGTTTGCCAAGTGGTTTCTCCCTATCGAACCATTGGAGTTTGACGGTGAGAGACTTCGCATCAAAGTACCGGATCGCGACTTTGCAAAGACTATCGAGAATAATTATAGTCAAGTATTAAAGCCTATCATCGCTCAACTTTTTGGACGTGATACGCGCTTGTACTATGCAATTCCGAAGAACAATCATCCGATAGTAGTACCGAGCCAACCGGTTGTTGCTGCACCGGAGCATACTTTCAGTCAGCCAACCGACACGTCAAATATACGAAATCCTTTTGTAATTCCGGGCATAAATCGCCTAAGAATTGAGCCACAACTCAACAAAAACTACACTTTCGACAACTTTATCGAGGGAGAGTGCAATCGTTTGGTGCGTTCAGCGGCTATGTCGGTGTCGGTAAATCCCGGAAGCCACACGCCATTTAACCCGCTCTACATCTACGGAGATTCGGGATTGGGTAAGACTCACGTTGCCCATGCAATAGGTAACGAGGTGCGACAGCGTTTTCCCGAATTGCAGGTTTTGTATGTTGCGATGAGCAAATTTCAGGCCCAATTCCAGGCCGCAACCCTAAATCACGATGTACCAAACTTTATCCATTATTACCAGGCTGTTGATGTCTTGATTTTGGATGATATTCAGGAGTTGTCGGGTAAACCGGGTACGCAAAATGCCTTCTTCAATATATTCAATCACCTGCAGATGTCGGGTAAGCAGTTGGTGCTTATTTCAGATAAACCGCCTGTCGAGTTGAAGGACATCGAAGAGCGACTTTTGACCCGTTTCAAGTGGGGACTTTCTGCCGAAATCCGCATTCCGGATTACGAGACAAAAGTGAAAATTATTCGCACAAAGGCAAACCAACTTAACGCGGATATTCCGGATGAAGTTGTTTCTTATTTAGCAGAGAATATCTCGGCTAATATCAGAGAGATAGAGGGTGCGATTTCATCGCTAATTGCGAATGCTACATTTATGAATAAGCGCATAACAACGACCCTTGCAAAAGAGGTGTTGAAGGTCTATGTTTCGATGTATCAGAAAGAGATTACAATCGACCATATTATCGATGTCGTTTGCGCTGAAATGAATATCGACAGAGAACGAATGAGTTCATCCGAGCGCACTCGCGAGGTTGCCATTGCGAGACAGCTGGCAATGTATCTTGCGAAGAAGCACACCAAGCAGCCATTGACTAATATTGGCGCGGCTATCGGTGGTCGCAATCACGCAACAGTGTTGCACTCCTGCAAGACAATATCTAATTTGATGGATACCGAAAAACTTTTCCGTCAGCAGGTGGAGCAGATTGAAAAGGTGTTAATGAGCTAAATTAGTAGTGATAATCAAAGTGTTAAGAGTCGGCATAAGCGCCGACTCTTTTTTGCCTTTATAAGAAGGCAGACGCCAAAGTTTATTTTTTATAAAAATAATCGTTTAAAAATCTTTTGTTTGCAAAAAATATACTATCTTCGCACAAGAATTGCTTAAATTACAAATTAACACTAAAATTACAGTTCTACATTTAACTTTTTTAACATTTTTAATAATTAACTAACAAAACCAAAAAAAAATTATGAAAGCAAGAAGATTTTTTGCATTTGTAGCCGGAGCAGCAATGCTCTTTGGCGTTGGTTGTGTGCCGGAAGACAAGACAACTGCCAATAGCGAGTTGGCGGCTATCTCGGTAAACCCAACATCTTTTGCACTCGATTTGCAAGGTGGCGAGCAGACTGTTGCTGTTACTGCAAATGGAGCATGGACTGCAACTTGCCTCGAGGCGGATGTTGTGATCACACCTGCGACAGGCGATGGTGACGGAACTGCAGTCATTACAGTTCCTACTGCAACGGCAAACCGCAACTTTGTTGTGACATTTACCGTAGTCAAGCAGACTTTGGTTGCTGGTACCGATATGGTTACTGCAACTACAGATGATGCAGAAGTTAGCATTTCGCAGAATGCAGGAGGTACCGATATGACCGACTTCCTCTACTACGAGAAGTGTGGTACCGATGTAGAGAAGATTACTGTTTCCACTGGTACAGCTTGGCCGTACATCGATCAGTTCGAGGGCTGGACTCCAGAGGGTCCTGCAGCTGCCAACGTTACCTACTCGGGTACAAGCGCATCGGTTCGTGATTCGGGTGCTAACTATGATCCAACCGAGGATGCTATAGGTTTGACAGGAGCTCCATATATGTTCTTGAACAAGGTGCCATCTTCGGCGTACTTTGTAATCGAGAACCTCGCTGTGACAGGCTCGACAAACTATACATTTACATTCAACGTATCGTGCCAGAATGGTTACAATCCACTCACATTCGCAACTGTAGACAACTCGCTTGTTCACCTCGAGCTCGGTTATGATGGTCAGACTTGGGATGCAGTAGATTGCACATTCGTTCCTAATGGCGGCAATGGCTGGTATGCAGCAACTGCTGAGTTTAAGGTGGCTGCTAATGCAACAACGCTCTATGCTCGTTTCACTTACGAGGCTCCTGCATCGAACGGTGGTGGTCGTTTCGACGACTTCAAGCTTGTAGCAGGTGGAAATGGTGCAGAGCTCAATCCTGAGGCTCCAAAGGAACCAGAGTTGCCTGAGCAGCCAACCGATCCATTGGCACTTCCATATTCGGAGACATTCGAGCAGAATCAGGGCTACTTTACTATCAACGATGTACTCCTCGGTGATGGTTTGACATATGTTTGGAAGCACGAGAATGGCCAGTATGGTTACTATATGAAGGCTTCGGCATACAAGGATGGTGCAAAGGCAAGCGAGAGCTGGTTGATTTCTCCGGAGATTAGTCTCGTAGGTGCAACTGCTCCTGCTGTATCGTTCGAGCACTGCCACAAGTTCGCGGGTACTCCATCTGATGAGCTTACATTGTGGATTAGCGAGGATAAGGGTGTAAACTGGGCTCAGCTCACTATCCCTGTATATGGAACAAACAACGACTACAACTTCGTAGCTAACACAATCGATTTGACATCGTATGTAGGCAAGAATGTGAAGATTGCGTTCAAGTATGTTGCAACATCGTCGGCTGCCGGAACTTGGGAGGTTAAGAACTTTAAGGTTGCTGAGGGTGATGGTACCACAACAAACCCAGGTGAAGGCGAGGAGCCAGGTCAGGGAGATAACCCTGGCACTGAGGTAACCGGATATAACTTTATGTCGGATGCCGCTTTTGTTGATGAGTCGCAGAACTACAAGGGTGAGTCGATGATTAACGGCTCTGCAACTGCAAACGGTAGCGGTTTCAAACTCGGAACCAGCAAGCTCTCGGGCTACTTTGAGTCGAAGGCTGTTGGCGTAGAGGGCGACAAGGTTTTGGAGTTCTACGCTGTTGCTTGGAAGGGTAAGAGCGCAACTCTCTATATCCGTAAGAAGGGTACAACCGAGACTCTTGCAGCAGTTAGCTTGAATGCTAACGTTGGTGCTACAAGCAACCCTCCATTTACTATGACTCTCTCGAGCAATGACTACTATACGGTTAATGTACCGGGCGTAACTGCCGACACTGTATTGGAGTTTGCTACCGATGCGTCGTTCACACAGGTTGATAATACAACAAGCGGAAGATGCGTTGTTGTGGGTGCACACCTTAAATAATACATTTATACAATCCAAGGCAGGCTGATTACCTGCCTTGGGTACTACGAGGAGCCACGTTGCTCCGATGATTTTTTTAGCGGAATTTACGATTTTGAAGATTTTGAGTGATTTTATTTTGAGATTTAGAAGCATCAACTGTGGCATTGTGGCGATGTTGGTGCTTACGTTCGCTTTTACATCGTGCGAATTCGAGGACGAGTGGACTCCGTCATTCCCATCGAAGGCAGATATCAACGGATCGATACTGACCTATCACGCATCGGTGGTTACGGGAGTGACATCGGGTGTTCCATCCGTAACGTGGGAGCTGACGGTTACAAGCGGTTCGGATTTCTGTACGCCACAAACTCGTGCCGGCTTTGCAGGACAGGGTTTCTCGTTGTCGTGTACTACAAATAGTACGGAAAGTGATCGTATTGCTACTGCCAAAATTGCTTTTAGCGACGGTTTTAGCAAGACATTTATCATACGCCAGCTCGCAAAGACCGAGAACGACACATATGATCGTCCGTGGGCAGAGCAGCCGGAATATAAGGATGGCACAGCATTGGTGCACAAGACATATTACACCAAAACCACATCGGGACGCAGCATTCGTAACTACTCAATCTGCTACGACACCGAGAAGTTGGTGTCACATTGGGTCGCATATCCTCTTCACAACTGTTATATTGGTAATTCCGGTAGAACGGATGAATGGTCGTTCGACGATGCCTATTATACATACAACTCATCCACGGGCTACTATGACAAGAAATATGTCTACACCAATCCTGTAATTTCTCAAACTTTGCAGCAGAATATTGAGGCAGGAGGTTATCAGGGTAATGGCGACAGAGGACATATGCTCCCATCCGCAAGCCGAACTGTCGATTATAATACCAATGCACAAACCTTCTATGCTACGAATATGATGCCTCAATACAGCCAATTTAATCAGGGTGTATGGGCTACCCTCGAAAACGATGTGCGAGCTTGGCGATGTGCAGACACACTCTATGTGGTCACAGGAACGCTATATGAGTCAGGTTCTTATCAGTTTACGGCGCGAGGTCGCAGAATTACGAGCCCTTCGCACGCCTACAAACTTGTCTTACGTACAAGGAACGGAAATAGCAAAAAGAATATCGCTGATATTACATCGGCAGATGAGTTGATGTGTATAGGTTTTTTGTTCCAAAACAATTCAACCGGTGCAAACACCTCTATTCGTAATGCAGCTGTCTCGGTTGCAGAGATAGAGAAGCGCTCAGGCTTTAAGTTCTTCCGAAACCTCGATCCGGCGATTGCAGATAAAGTAAAATCACAGAATAATCCGGGCGATTGGGGCTTATAAAAACGAAATAAAAGAAACTAAAAAATAATAACACAAAAAACGAGTATGAAAAAGCTATTTTTATCACTGTGTTTGGCAGGTGCAATGTTTATTGCCTTTGCACAAAAGCCATACAAAGTAGTCTTCTACAACCTCGAAAACTTGTTCGACACAATCAACGACCCGAACAAAAATGACGAGGAGTACCTTCCTGAGGGTGCGCGTAAGTGGACTACTTATCGTTACAACCAAAAGTTGAACAATATGTCGCGAGTTCTCTTCGACCTTTCGGCTAAAGATCACAACTTCCCTGCCGTTATCGGTGTATCGGAGATTGAGAACCGCCTCGTATTGGAGGATCTGCTTGCAGCACCAAAGTTGGCAAAGACCAACTATCGTATTGTCCACTACGACTCACCGGACCGTCGTGGTGTAGATTGCGCATTCTTCTATCGTCCCGACAAATTTCAACTCGAAGGATCGGAGGCGCACAAAATATCGTTCCCGGGACGACCTAACTTCCTCACACGTGACCTTGTAGCAATGTGGGGCAAGATCGAAGGTGAGCCATTCTATTTCATTGTATCTCACTGGCCTTCACGTTTGGGTGGTAAAGAGCGTTCGCAATATTCGCGCGACTTTGTAGCCGAGAGATGTAAGCAGATTTGCGACTCGGTACGCACAGCGAACCCTGCAACAAAGGTGGTAATTATGGGCGACTTCAACGATGACGCTACCGACAAGAGTATCACCGATGTACTCGGAGCAAAGGGCGACATCAAAAAATTGAATTCGAACGATATGTACAACCCATTCTATTCGATGTTGAAAGCGGGTTATGGAACATTGGCATACCGCGATGCGTGGAACTTGTTTGATAATATTGTAGTATCGGAGAACCTGGCAACCGGCTCGACAGGCACATTGAAGGTGCAGAGAGCTCGTGGCTCGAAATACTATGGAAACATCTTTATCGCTCCATATATGATACAGAAGGAGGGTCAGTACAAGAACTATCCTTTGCGTTCGTTCGTGGGCTCGAACTTCCAGAACGGATTTAGCGACCACTTCCCTGTATACATCTACATTGCAAAATAAATTATATTAAATAAAAGGTATGAAACTGAAATTTTTACTTATTGCGACAATGACACTGCTCGCCTCGACACTCTTCGCTCAAGAAGGTGGTTTGAAGGGTAGGGTATTGTCACGCAATGGCAGAACAGCCGTTGCAAATGCTATGGTAACGATTGAGGGTACGAGCTATAAGGTGCATACCAACCAGGATGGTTACTTCGAGTTGAAGGGTGTGCCTGCCGGCGACTACAGACTCACGTTTACCGCACCTGAGTTCGAAAACCTCGATATCGTTGTTAAGATCGAGAACGAAGTAAAGGATATCAATGCAGTTATCGTTGCTCCTACAGTGATGATAGGTGAAGTGCTCGACGATGCAGTTTTTGCAGAGTTCGACACCGATTCGCCGTCATCGGATTCGCCTGCGTTGCCATCGACGCTTTCGGCATCGAAAGATCTCTACAACAACATTGCGTCGTACCGATTTAGCGAGATGCGCTTCAATGTGCGTGGTTTCGACTCGAAGTACACCGACGTATATCTTAATGGAATACGTTTTAACGATGCCAATACCGGCTATGGTCCTTGGTCGTTGTGGAGCGGTATGAACGACGCAACACGTAATCAGGAGAACACTGCAGGTTTGACAGCTACCGAGTTCGGTGTAGGCGGATTTGGCGGTACAACCAATATCAATGCACGTGCATCGCAGATGCGTAAGGGATTCCGCGCAAGTGTATCGGGAGGTAACCAGATGTATAACTTCCGCGCAATCCTCTCGTATGCTTCGGGTATGCTCGACAATGGTTGGTCGTATGCATTCTCGGTTTCGACTCGTCAGGGTGGTAATTGCTATGTGGATGGTGTATACTACAACTCGTATGGATACTTTGCAGCAGCCGAGAAACAATTTAATCCGAAACATCGTCTTTCATTGATGCTCCTCGGTACACCGCAGCAGCGTGGAGCACAGCAGGCATCGACGCAGGAGGCTTACGATATGTTCGGTAGTAACTACTACAACCCTAACGTCGGTTTCCAGAATGGAAAGATGCGTAATGCTCGCGTGCGCCGTTCGCACGAGCCTATCGTGATGTTGAACTACTTCTACGACATCAATGACAAGACTCGCTTGACCGCAGCAACCTCGGTGCGTTTCGGCTTTAATGGCTACTCGGCACTCACTTGGAAGGATGGTTCGGACCCACGTCCTGACTACTATCGTTTCCTCCCATCGAACTACACTTCGCAGATTATTGCAGACGAGAATGGTTTCGGAACCTTCTTGGTAAACAATCTTAGCGACCTGACTCAGGAGGGTTTGGCGTATGAGGCTGTTCAGGCCCTCAAGAGCGGAAATGCTCGTACCGTTGTTCCGGGTATCTTCAAGGCTGCGACTAATGAGCAGATATATCGATACTTGCAAGGTGCTGCAGCGGCTCGCGCGGCATGGACAGGCCGTATGGATTTCGACGGTATGATCAACTCGAACCGCAACGGTACAGCTTCGCCATACGCCGACGGTCATCGCTCGAACTATATGATCGAGGAGCGTCACACCGACCAGATCGACTACAATTTTGCGGCTAATATCGTACACGATTTCAATGCTAACAATCGCATTATCGCAGGTGTTAAGGCTCGCGTAAATCGCACAGAGTACTACGTGAAGATTAAGGACTTGCTTGGTGGCGATTTCTGGATTGATGTAGATAAGTTTGCCGAGCGCGATATGGGTAGCGACCCTACAGCATATCAGAATGACCTCGACTACTACGAGCAGAATGGTCACGCTCGCATCGTTCGTGAGGGCGACAAGTTCTCTTACGACTACTATGCGCACACCCGTCAGGCTCAGGCTTGGTTGCTCTATCGCTATCGTGTAGGAGGTTTCGAGATGAACCTCGCAGGCGAAGTGGGTTATGCGGGATTGTGGCGTCAGGGATTGTGGCGCAAGGGTCTTTTTGCCGACAATTCGAAGGGTGATTCCAAGCATTTGAACTTCTTGACATACAAGGCAAAGGCAACATTTGCATATCGTTTCTCGCGTGCACATCACTTGGCATTGAACGTTGGTGCTGTACAGGATGCTCCAACCTTTAACTCGGCTTTCGTATCGCCACGTACACGTAACACTGTTACTCCGGGCTTGACCGCAGAACAGGTATATAGCGGTGAGTTGGTATACAATCTCAATTTGCCATACTTGCAGGCACGTGTAGCAGGTTACTATACCGAGATGATGAACGGCTCGAAAGTTATATCATTCTACGATGATACTCAGGCATCGTTCACCAACTTCGCAATGAGTAACATTGATAAGCGTTATATGGGTGTCGAGGTTGCTTTGCGTGTTCCGATCTGGGGCGGTTTGGCATTCCAGAGCGCATTCAACTATGGCGACTATCGTTACACTTCGAATCCTAACTTTACACAGACAGTCGATAACAGCAACAAGGTTAAGCTCGTTGATAAGGTTAATTGGAAGGGCTTCTTCGTAGAGAGCACACCTCAGATGGCTCTTAACGTCGGTCTCGACTTCCGTGGTCCGAAGAACTGGTTTGCTTCGATCAACTTCAACTACTATGATAAGTTGTATCTCTCGATGAACCCTGCATATCGTACAGATAATGCTGTATTCCCATACGTTAAGGTTATGTACAATGAGAACAGCAGCCAGGAGCAGAAGATTTGGGCTATGCAGGAGATCGCTCGTATGCGTAAGCAGGAGGATCTGGGCAATGCCTACACATTGGCTGCAAGCATTGGCAAAAACTGGTATATCAAGCGTATCTACACTATCGGTTTCAGTGCAGAGGTCAAGAATATCCTAAACAACCAGGACTTCCGTACAGGTGGTTACGAGCAGATGCGTATGCGTAAGGTGCGTGGTATGATGCCGGGGCAGACTAACCCTTCGACATCTTATTATACTCACTTTGATTCGAAGTACTTCTATATGCTCGGTACGACTTGCTTCGTAAATGTATATTTCCGCTTCTAATGTCAAACCGAAAAGAGAGAAAAAATTATGAAACAGTATAAAATGATTTTGGTAGCACTGCTCGGTTTGATTTTGACCGGATGCTACGATAAATTTGAGATGCCTGAGGAGACCTTTGTCTATAACGATCAGGTATTCGAAGCTGTAAATCCCGATATGCAACACATCACTATTGCCGAGTTGAAATCACTATTTGGCAATATCAGCGGCACGGGCGATACAGGTACTTACGAGGGTACAAAGTATATCCGCTTTGTAGCCGACAAGAAAGATTGTACCGAGTTTGAACAGAAGAATAATTGGTTCAATACAGGTAACTATTATATTAAAGGTAAGGTTATCTCGAACGATGAGCAGGGTAACATCTACAAGTCGCTATATATCTACGACGGTACGGCTGCTATCGAGTTGAAACTGACTAACGGCTTGTTCCTCGACTATCCTTGCAACCTCGAGACAGGCGAAACAATGTGGGTATACGTTAAGTTGCGTGGTCTCTACCTCGGCAACTTCCGCATGATGCTTTCGCTCGGTGATGTTCCTACATCGAGCTATAACTCGTGGGGCACATACAAATACTACGCAAACTCAAATATTGTTAGCGTAAATCGTGTTCGCGAGTTTGTTTTCCCTGGCGAGAAGGATGTGCTTACCGAGAGTTCGACAGACGAGACTGCAGATATTTTTGTTGTTGATCAGAACACTTACAGCAAGATTCAGGGCAGCAACACACCACGCTTCCTTGGCCGCTTAATTCGATTCAAGGGCTTGAAGGTGCGTTATGCAGGTGTCTCTTATCCTGATGAAAATGGCAATGTCATTTCGCCTGATCCGCTCTTGAATGGTTCGTTCGAGCAGATATATCCATCGTGGCTCTGCACAAGCGGTATTCAGGAGATTTTGCCTACAACTCCGAATGGCACTCCTACGCAGGTTGTAAACAGCCCTTGGTATCACTTGGCATATAGCGAGAATAATGTGGCTCTTTATGGTAGCCTATGTCTGTCGTATAACGACAATGCAAAGTACACCTCGGATCACGGTGTGTATATGCTCCGTACAAGCGGTTATTCGCGTTTTGCCGGCAAATATGCACCAAAGAACGGCACAGTAGGCGATGTTCTGGCGATCTACCAGATCTACTCCAAGTATACCGATTATGGCGGTGGCGCGAACGACTACTCAACCTATCAGTTGGCCGTCAACCGCATAGAGGACGTTCAGTTCGAGATGGAGCCAACCGTAGCATATCCGGAGTGGAGCGCACTTATTAAGTGGGCAGAGGACAACTTCCCTGCTTATGTCTATCCTGCATTGGGAGTCCAGGTTCCGAGTGATGCCGAGCGCAACGTGCTCGTTGATGCCTGGAAGCAAAATTATCTCGCGAAAAAGCCTGCAAATGACGGTTCGCCAGCTTGGGCGGCTTGGAATGAGTGGGCAGATTGGGTAGTATGGATCTTGGAGAATACACCAAAGAATTCATACCTTTTGCCTCAGCAGATTGTGGAGGATGTAGATACAATAGAGTAGTATTACATACCGAAATAAGAAGAAAAGCACCGCAACAAGCGGTGCTTTTTGCATAAATCCACTAATTTTGCAAAATAAATTCGTATATTTGTGCGAAAATGCGTAATGTGTGTAGTTTTTAGCATCTCTTGTGCGTCTAATAGGTGATATATGTGCAATAAAAGCTACAAACGGAGCGTTATACTACATAATGAGCAGACATAATAGAAATAGAAGCAACTAATTTATAATCCAAATTTTTGGTACAATGAAACATTTATTTACATCCGTTATCGCGTTGTTGGTTACTTTCGCGGTAGCTGCGCAGCCGGGAGCGCAACAGATTCCGGTAATCCCTGCGGACAAGGCTGTTCGCGTGGGAACACTGCCGAATGGTATGAAATACTACCTTCGTCACAACGATAAACAAAAGAACTTGGCCGATTTCTACATCTCACACGATGTAGGTGCCATCCAGGAGGATGATGACCAGCAAGGTTTGGCTCACTTCCTCGAGCATATGGCATTCAACGGCACAAAGAATCTTCCGGGCAAGATGCTTATTGAGTACCTCGAGACTGTGGGTGTACGATTTGGTACAAATCTTAACGCTGGTACATCGTGGGACTACACTCAGTATCTCTTGAAGGATGTTCCTACAATTCGTCCGGGAATCATCGATACCGCAATGCTCATCTTGCACGATTGGTCGCACTTTATAGCTTTGCAGCCAAAAGAGATAGACTCGGAGCGTGGCGTTATTATGGAGGAGTTGCGTATGCGTGACGGAGCTCAGTGGCGTGGCACAATTCAGCTCCTGAAGGCTCTCGGCAAGGGCACTCGTTACGAGCACCGCAACCTTATTGGTTATCTTGACGGTTTGAGCTCATTCGACCACTCGTCGCTCGAGAACTTCTACAAGAAATGGTATCGTCCAGAGTATCAGGCTGTGGTTATTGTAGGTGATATCAATGTAGACGAGATCGAGGCAAAGTTGCAGAAGTTGATGGCAGATATCCCTGCTTCACCGGCTGATGCCCCTCAGAAGGAGGTTATTGTCGTTCCTGATAACCAAGAGCCAATCATCTCTATCTTGGAGGATCCCGAGATGACCGAGACAAGCGCGACACTCTTTATCAAGCGCCAGGCCTTACCAAAGGAGTATAACAACACGATTGTAGCCGAGCAGTTGGCTCTTATCGATGCATTGGGAAGCACTATGGCAAATGCACGTCTGCAGGAGATTGCTATGAAACCAAATGCTCCATTTACAAACGCAGAGTTTATGAATGGCAGCATCGGAATCTGTCCTACTCTGGAGTGCGCCGGTATTGGTGTAAACACACAGGATGGAAAGCTCCTCGCAGGCTTCGAGGCGGCTTATACCGAGTTGGAGCGCATCCGTCGTCACGGCTTTACCGAGGGGGAGTTGGAGCGTGCAAAGCAGAGAGTGATGAAGATGCAGGAGGTTGCATACAACAATCGTAACGACCGCAAGAATGGTCAATATGTACAGCGCTACTTGAACGCATTCCGCAAGAATGCTGCTATGCCTGATGCTGAGACAGAGTGGAAGTTGGATAGCGCAATTATCGCAAATCTGCAGTTGCCTATGATCAATCAGGTGTTTGCACAATATATCACCGATCACAACCAGGTATTGATTGCACAGGCTCCTAAACGCGAGGGCTTGGTAAATCCTACCGAGGCTCAGTTCTCCGAGGTTTTGGCAAAGGTTAAGGCTTCGACAATTGCACCTTATGCTGACAATACTGTTAAGGAGCCTCTTATCCCTGCCGACAAGAAATTGAAGGGCTCGGCTGTTAAGAATGAGGTTAAGAATGAGGTCTATGGCACTACCGAGTGGACCTTGAAGAATGGTATGAAGATCGTTGTTAAGCCTACCAAGTTCAAGGCTGACGAGGTCTATATTTCGATGGTAGCACACTTCGGACAGTCATCGTTGAGCGACGAGTTGTATTGGCCATCGGCATTCCTTCCAACAATGATGGGAAGAATGGGTGTATCGAAGTTCTCGGCTACAGATTTGCGTAAGCAGCTTTCGGGTAAGAGCGTAAGCCTTCATGTTTCGCCAGATGACTACGAAACAGGTATTCAGGGTATGGCTTCGCCAAAGGATTTGGAGACTTTGATGCAACTTATCTACTTGCAGTTCACCGACCCTCGCTTCTCGAAGGAGGACTACGATGTTGCAATGGGTCAGTTGCGTCCATACGTTGAGAACTTGCAGACCAACCCTGATTACATTTCGGCAGTAGAGCGCAAGAAAACTCTCTACGGAGGTCACTATCGTCGTCAGGAGGTTACTCCTGAATTGCTCAACAAGGTTTCGTTCGAATTGCTGGAGCCGGCATACCGCGCACTTTTCTCGAATGCACGAAACTTTACAACATATATCGTTGGTAATGTCGATGTCGAGACATTGAAGCCGCTTGTAGAGAAGTACATCGGTTCGCTCCCTGTATCTAAGAAACTCGCTACTAAGGTTGATGATGGCGTTCGCACCGTAACCGGTCAGGTTGTAAACGATTTCAAGGCTAAGATGCAGCAGCCAAAGGTTGGTCTGACTCGTATCTACACCGGTCCAATCGACTACACTTTGAAGAATCGTGTTGCAATGACTGTTTTGGCGCAGGTACTCCGCAGCCGCTATACCATATCTATCCGCGAGGAGAAAGGTGGAACATATAGCGTAGGCGTAGGTGGACGTGTATCGCCTGACTACAATAGCGCATATACCCTGATCGTCGCATTCGATACTAACGAGCAGATGGCTGACGAGTTGAGCGAGATTGTAATTAAGGAGATTCAGACTATCGCAAACGTGGGTCCAAACGCTGAGGATGTAGAGAAGGTTCGCAAGTTCCTCTTGAAGGATCACGAGAACCAGCTTCAGGTGAATGGTAACTGGGCAAGCTGGCTCGATCAGCGCGACTATCGCGGTGTGAACTATCCTGCAGAGTACAAGAAGATTCTTGAGGAGCTCACATACGACGATTTGAAGCTCCTCGCAGCAAAGATTCTCAAGGATAACAATATGACTCACATCATAATGCGTCCAGAGAAATAAAATACAAAATATAACATTAGGGAGCGAGAAAATTCTCGCTCCTTTTTTTTGCACAATATTTGCTATAATCAAAATAAATGTTTAAATTTGTGTTCGGATTGCGGAATACGCAGTTCTAATAGATGGCATTTAGGCTATTGCGTTGCTGAAAAACGACCAAATTATTGAGTAAACAGGCAATAGGCACAACTAAATGCTCGCGCCATATGGCGTGAGTTGTGCTTATGTTTACGGGTGCTTGGTCGTACCTTCAGTAATAGGCGTGACCCACGCTTCTTGTTTTTAGTTAAGCGGTTGTCATCTGACAGCATTGGACACTTTTTTGTTTAACTAAAAACTTATTTATTATGAAGACAAGATTTATTCTTTTAGTTGCGCTTTTCGCGCTTTACTCAACAACTGTTTCTGCTCAGTTCTATAATCGCAAGAAGGTTGCCATCACTGAGATAGTAGATCGTGCCGGAGATGTTTCTATCGGCACAAAAACTAAAATTCGCGCAACCTTGACTGACGCTATTACCCACTCGGAGGGGTATGAGGGTTACGATAAAATTAGCTTTATCTCTTTGGAGGCTAATTTTGATATAACGGGAAACATTTCATCTGCAACTCTCTCTTATGTCCAAAAGCAACAAATGGATTATATCCTTTTGGCTGAGATAACACCTGTAGACCGAGAGTCTGTAATTTTGACTGCCCGCATCATTAATACATCTACAGGTAAGATTGTTGCTTCTTCACATGTAACAACATATTCTGAAATTGGACACTTGCGTTCTGCGTGCGAGGAACTTGCGTTCAAATTGGTTGGTGCACTCTAAAAATAGATTTTTAAGCAATGAAAAGAGGAATAATTATTTTATCACTCCTTTGCTTGGCGATACTGACCAATGGTGTCGTAAATGCGCAATTCTTCCAAAAGAAGAAAGTTGTAATATGGGAAATCCGAGATGAGGTTGATTCGTCAGTAGCTATCCGTACTCAAATTGCAGCAAGCTTAACAACAGCCATTACTAACTCCAACAACTACGAAGCATTTAGCGTAACTTTCCAAGATGTAACGGCGTTTTTACAGGAAAACGGGCTTCAACAATCAAAAGAAAGCATCGCTTCTGCCGCCAAACAAGTATGCGGAGCCGATTATGTGATATTCTCAAGTTTAAAGTATAAGAGAAATTCAGACTTTGCAGCTCAGCGTTTAGTTAATTTACAGGCAGAATTCTATAACTGCAAAACTAAAACAGTTGATAGAATGGCTGAGGTTGATATGCACGGCAACATGAATGAAATCCCTAAAGCATGTGAAGACTTGGCAAACAAGTTATTGTGCGAAAATCCTAACTTCTCGGAGAATGGTCAGCAACGCACCGTTAAAAAGTATAAGATTGGTGATATTTATGATGTAAATGGGAAAAAAGGAGTAGTCTTTGCTGTCACTCCTGATGGATTGCACGGCAAGATCCTCCGTCTCACGCAACCAGGACCCAAAAGTTGGGAATCAGCGGTGTCTTGGTCTAGGACGTTAGGAGACTGGCATATTGCAACTTCAAGCGAGTTGAAAGAGATATTTCTAAATAAAAATGCTATAAAACCAATCCTCGTATCTATGGGAGACGACTTAGGATATGCATACTGGACAACTACAGAATATAACAAAAGAGAGGCGTGGTATATTCGTATGACTGACGGATGTATGTTCCATGCCCCAAAACGAAATGTTGCAAGTGTGCGTGCTGTATACACATTCTAAAGAACCTGCCTAATAATCATAAAACGGTCTACACATTGTTGAAGACCGTTTTTTTATTCAGATACACATATCATTCATCAGTATTCTAATTTTTGTTGCTGAACCACCAAATACGCAGCACCTCCCTACGCAATCGTGGGTATCGAAAACGATACCCGATAAAGGTGGGGGAGCCCAACGAAAAGGATCCGTTCCTTGTATCTCCTGGGTATTGAAAACAATACCCAGAAGCAGGGAGTATAAAGAATATCGGGGATTTAATGAGAATAGGGAGAATAGCATAATCGCTAATCTCCCAATATTCTCTAATATCACTAAAAAGTAATTATCTCCACTCGATAGCGGCGGTGCAGGCTATTGCATCCTCTCCATTGCGAATCTCGAAGAGTGAGGTATTTTCGCGCTGTTCGTAGCCTATGGTCAGCACATCGCCTAATCGGCACTCCTTTGCGAAGTGGATATCGAGTCGCATAGGGCGATTGTCAGTCAGATACTCAATCGGTAGGGTATTGAGCATCATTCGGATATAACGCATCGTATTAACGTGGCGATTGAAGTCGATATCGCTATAACCCACCTCGTGCTTGCGAGTTACGGTTGGCACAATACCGCGAACTTTGCGAGGAGCATCGCACGGCGATGGCTCTTCGCAGTAGTAGTCGGAGTCGAAAAGTCCTTCGACCTCCTCGAGAACAACCGGCATACGGCGCACAAAATCAATTACACACCACTGCGAGAGGGCTCGGCCATAGATATTGCACGACTTGTCAGAAATCTCGAAATTACGCGTAGAGACGAATCGTGACGAGTGTGGATTGACCCAGGTGGCCACATCGTACTCCTCGTACTGCTCGGGCTGACGATCCAGCTCTACAGATAATCGCGAAAGTACCCACGAACGATTTTGTTGCATCAAAACATCTGCACTAATACCATTCTTTTTGGCATCAGCTCCGGCAACATTGAGGATATCGGAGCAGATTGCTTCGATAGTTTCGTGCAAAGTAAAATCGACTTTTTCGGGTGCTGCGGTAAAATTATAGTATGCTTTTTGTCCCATAATAAACATAAATATATGTAACAAAGGTAGTCTTTATAGTGCAGATTTGCAACCTATGATACCAAAAAAGCGAATAAATAGATATTTTGAGTTATTTACCAAATGCTAAGTATGTAAAAAAAATAAGTTTCTGATAATTTGGAAATTAGAGAATTTTTTTATACTTTCGTACTTGGTTTTTGAGAAAAGTTAGGTGAAATGGGAATTAAAGTTAAACTTGGTGCCGTGATGGCTCGGCGCAATATGTCGCTTACAGAGCTATCCGAGAGGGTGGGTATTACACCCGCAAATCTCTCTATTTTTAAGACAGGAAAAGGACGAGCAGTTCGTTTTTCGACACTCGAAGCTATATGCCACGAATTACACTGTCAGCCTGGTGAGATACTCGAATATGTAGAGGAGTAAACTACTGCCTTAAATGAAATGGAAGACTTTTTTGTTTTCCATTTTTTTGTATCTTTGCCGAAGCAAAGCACACAGTTTTGCACATCATAATGACCAAGAGAGATAAGAGCCCAAGAGCATTCTATACCGCAACTATCTATATACCCTAAATGGGTCCTCATAGGCTTATAGTCCTCTTTTTACATTAGAAACATACATTTATCCTTAATAATTATGAGTAAACTTTCTGTGCTCATAGTGTTGTTGTGGGCTGCCATTGCGACAATTATTGCGTTGGGTATTCGCTATTCGGGAATTCGCCCTCGCCATGTCATACACCCGACATTCAGGGCTATATCCACCGCCATTCGCACGACAATACGCCCGATACGGCGATTGATTAAGCGAAAGTCGTAGCCAATTTGGCGCTATATTTGCACAGTAGTCTGCTTCGTAATAATTTTATGTTATGGAGCAGACTTCTAAATATCAGCGCAGCATCGAGCGTCTGAACGATGCACTCGGCAAGGAGATCTCAACCACCTTGCAATATATCTATTTTCATACAATCTTCGAAGATGCAGGTTACGAGCACCTCGCGCGACTTATGCGCCGTATCTCGATTGCCGAGATGGAGCATATCGAGCATATTGCCGAGCGAATCCTATTTCTCAATGGCAAGGTCGATATGAATCCTTCGGAACGTGCGCGACAGATAGACGAACCTGTCGAGGCGTTATATTTTGCCGTTAAGTTGGAGCAGAGCACCATCGATCACTACAACGAATATTCGCGCCTTTGCGCGGCGGAGAATGACTCGGTTACGCACAAGATATTTCAGGATATGGCGGTTGAAGAGGAGGAACATCTCGATATTTTCCGTACCGAGTGGCAAAATCTGCTCGATTATGGCTCACACTACCTCGCTCTACAATCAATCGCCAACAGCAAACACAAATCGAAAGGGGAAAAATAGAAATGCAAAATTCAGAATGCAAAATTCAAAATTCAAAATGCAAAATGCAAAGTTAAAAATTTCAGCGCTCCCTTAATAGCCGTCACTTGCTGTTAATAGTCCTTATTTTGGGCGCAAAAACAAAAGTTTTCCACTCCAAGCGTTTTCGTTTTCCGTTTTGTTTTATATCTTTGTAGAAACGAAACAAAAGAGTAGTGGTATGAAAATTGTTATTCTTGGTCCTGCGCATCCATATCGTGGCGGTTTGGCATCGAGTATGGAGACTATGGCTCGCGAATATCAGAGTCGCGGAGATGAGGTTAAGGTCTACACCTTCTCGCTGCAATACCCTTCACTGTTGTTTCCCGGCAAGAAGTCGGAGGCCAAGCGGTCTTAGGAAGACAATTTTCATTTTCAACCCCTTGGCTCACAGAACGACATGGCTACGATCCGACTTTATGGAGACTATGGCTCGCGAATATCAGAGTCGCGGAGATGAGGTTAAGGTCTACACCTTCTCGCTGCAATACCCTTCACTGTTGTTTCCCGGCAAGA
>JAZNHC010000036.1:0-16535 GCA_045576755.1 Alistipes sp. | reverse complement strand
AACGGCACAACCGCTAACAACCACAATATTTTGGGATTTGCAAACTCCATAACTTATGCTCTACCAATTTTTACCTCCGCGGATATAGACTCCGTTCTTCTCCTTCAATTTGTCCTGGGTCTTATCCTCCTCAGCCTGAATAGCCTGCAATAGAGCCTCTTGTTGTTCGGGTGTCATACCTCCTTCGGGACGTTGCTCACCCTCTTTCTGCTCATCTTGACCATTTTGTTGCTGAGGTTGCTGAGACTGCTGATTATTCTGCTGATCTTGTTGCTCTTTGTCTTGCTGACTCTGTTGCTGATCTTGTTGCTGATCGTTGTTCTGGTTTTGCTGATTTTGGTCTTGATTTTGTTGTTGCTGTTGTTGCTGTTGTTGCTGCTGCAACAGTCGTTTAGTGAATGCATAGTTGAATTTTGCATCCTCATCATTAGGGTTGCAACGCATAGCGAGTCGGTACGACGATAGCGCCTCCTTGTACTTCTGTTGTGCAAACTGAGTGTTTCCGAGGTTGTATGCCACCTCACCACGCTCCAATTCGGTGCGTGTTGTGTCGTTTACAATCGAGAGTAGTGTCTTCTCTGCCTTGTCGAAACGCTTTGCACGGTAGAGGGCAGAGGCGAGGTCGTACTTCACCTCAAATGAGTTCGGATCGTACTGCAGAGCCCTTTTATAACTCTCGATGCTGCCATCGAAATTTTCGCGTTTGTACTGGCGGTTACCCTTACGCACCCAGCCACGCTCCTTCATCTGTTGTGCAGAAACCTCGCCTGCACAAATAAGGAGCAGTGCCACCAAAACCAAATATTTAGTCACCTTTATCATTGCTCTGCCTCCTTACTGTTTTTGGTGGTTCCCTCGTCGTCGGTAGCTATTATAATAGGCTTGGTCTCCTCCACAAAGTAGAACGACCTATCGTAAGCGAGTTCGTTATCCTCAGCCGCAGGCTCAACCTTGGCAAACTTCACAAGGTCGGCATCGCGTAGAACGGTGAGCAACGACATCTTCTGCTTCTGCTCGATATTTATGCTACGCAGAGCCTCCGAGATCTCGTCCGTAGTCATCTCCATTGCACCCACACCGAAACGTCCGGCAATATATGTGCGCAGGATATCACTCAACCCCGAATAGTATTGTTTGTACTTGTTGTTTTGCCATAACTTCTCGTCGCGCAACTTCTCGAGAGCCTCGATAGCAACGATGTGTGCAGGTACCGGAGGTGCAGGCTTGAAGAGATCGTAGAGGTGTTTGCCTCGTTTCTGCATATAGTACGCCAAGAGGAAGATCAACCCTGTCAAAACCAAAATAACACCCAAAGCTATGGCGAGATAACCTGATATTTCGCCAAAACGTAACGGCAGATTTTTCTGAGGTTTCAAGTCGCGTACGGTGGTTGCCGTCGAATCTATCGGGAAGGTCTTGACGAAGAGCTCCTGTTCACGATCTGCAAAGAGAGTGTCGGTGATGTTCTTGTCGAGATAGAGCACCTGAGCTCTCCCCAACTTGTATATGCCCTCATCGTATACCGCCATTTCGTAGCGTTTGCGGAGCAGTACTCGACGTCCGTCCCTCTTTATGGTGTCGGGGGCGTAGTCGCGCACTACCTCAATTCTTGGCTCGGTTGGCTCCTCTCCTTCAGCTACCTTACGTGTAAAGTCCAACGTAGGGAAGAGAATATGTTGCATTACATCCTTCTCCACCTCTACCGTAAGGGTTACTCGGTCACCTATCATTACGGTATCAGCCGACAGGCGCGAAGTGATGGTCGGTGCATTCGACTGCGCCATCGCTACGCCACAGGTCAAGAACGCCAATAGGCAAAATATATTTCGTAGATGATATTTCATCGCTTCTTAAACAGTTTTATCAACTCCATCACGTAGTCCGAATCGGTGGAGATGTCGGCTATGTCGATGCGATTGTGCAATAGCAATTCGCGACTCTTCAATTCGCGCTCTGCCCACGCTTCGGCGTAGTGGTCGCGGACACGTTGCGAGGCGGTATCTACCCATACCTTACCTCCTGTTTCGGCATCCTGCAACTCGATGATACCCACGTCCGGCATCTCTTTCTCGCGAGGATCCGATACCTTCAATGCAATGATATCGTGGCGCGAAGATGCAATCTTCAAGGCGTCATCCAACGCCTCGTCGTCACGCTTCGAATTCATAAAATCGGAGAGAAGAAATGCGGTACAACGTTTTTTATTTACGCCTGTAAGGTAACGTACAGCTTCCGTGATGGCTGTGCCGTTCGACTTGGGGGTGAAACCTACCAATTCGCGAATAATCATCAGAATATGGCTACGTCCCTTCTTCGGAGGGATGAATTTCTCTACCTTGTCGGAGAAGAAGATGCAACCCACCTTATCGCCGGTCTGCGAAGCCGAAAATGCGAGGACGGCAGCCAATTCAGTGATGATATTCTTTTTGAGGCACTCTGTTGTACCGAACATTCGCGAACCACTGACATCGACCATCAGCATCATAGTCAGCTCGCGCTCCTCCTCGTAAACCTTGATATGCGGTTTGCGTGAACGGGCAGTAACATTCCAATCGATATCGCGCACATCGTCGCCAATGCGATATTCGCGCACCTCGGCAAAGGACATACCGCGTCCCTTGAATGCCGTATGGTACTTTCCTGCGAAAATCTCATTCGACAAACCTCGCGTCTTAATCTCGATTTTGCGGACGCGCTTCAGGATATCGTTCTCGGTCTGCTCCATTAAGGAACTATTACATTGTTGAGAATCTCGGTGATGATCTCCTCCGAGGTGATATTCTCTGCCTCTGCCTCGTAGGTAAGACCAATACGATGGCGCAAAACATCGTGGCATACGGCACGCACATCCTCCGGAATAACATATCCGCGACGACGAATAAAGGCGTATGCACGAGCAGCCTTCGCCAACGAAATACTTGCACGTGGCGAACCTCCGTAGGCTATCAACGACTGCAACTTTTCGAGGTTGTATGCCGCAGGCTCACGCGTAGCAAAGATGATATCGACGATATACTTCTCGATCTTCTCATCCATATATACATCCTCGACAACCTTGCGTGCCTTGACGATATCCTCAGGTGTAATGACCTTATTCGGCTCGGGCATACCTGCACCCGAAAGGTTCATACGCACAATATCGCGCTCCTCATTACGCTTCGGGTAAGAGATCTTTGCCTTCAACATGAAACGGTCCACCTGCGCCTCGGGTAGTGGGTATGTTCCCTCCTGCTCCAATGGGTTTTGCGTAGCGAGTACGAGGAATGGCTCCGGCAACTTGTAGGTGCTGTCGCCAATGGTCACCTGACGCTCCTGCATCGCCTCCAAGAGTGCCGACTGCACCTTGGCAGGTGAGCGGTTGATCTCATCCGCCAACACGAAGTTTGCAAATACAGGACCCTTCTTTACGGTGAAATCCTCAGCCTTCTGCGAGTAGATCAATGTTCCTACAACGTCGGCAGGGAGCAAATCGGGCGTAAACTGAATACGCGAGAAATCGGCATCGACAGCCTTTGCCAAAGTCGTAATTGCTAATGTCTTAGCTAAGCCGGGTACACCCTCCAACAAGATGTGTCCGTTCGATAAAAGACCAATCAAAAGTGTATCGACAAGGTGCTGCTGACCTACGATAACCTTGCCCATCTCTGCACGCAGAGTATCCACAAAGAGGCTTTCGCGCTCGATGCGCTCGTTCAACTCTTTGATGTTGATAATGTTATCACTCATATCTTTTCGGTTAATTTTTGTCGTAATAACTTAACGCAATGTTTTATGAATTATTGTGTTGCTTCAATTACTCTCCGAGCTGCTCCTGCTCTTTGCGTAAGCGAAGGAAGCAGTGACGGCATACAGGCTCGTAGGTATCCTTCTCGCCCAGCATCACCAACTTTTCGCTCTTTGCCAGGCGGTGCGAATGTTGTGCCGGATTGCCGCAATGTACACAGATGGCGTGCACCTTGTCCACATACTCCGCAATAGCCATCAGCGCAGGCATCGGGCCAAATGGCTTGCCGAGGAAGTCCATATCCAAACCCGCAACGATTACGCGTACGCCACGATTAGCCAATTCGCGGCAAACGTCTATGATACTTTCATCGAAGAACTGCGCCTCGTCGATTCCTACGACATCGACCTCGGACGACATCAGCAAAATCTGCTGTGGCGACTCCACGGGAGTGGAACGAATGGTGGAGTGGTTGTGCGATACAACCTCATCCTCCGAATAGCGCACATCGATCTGTGGCTTGAAAATTTCGACTCGCTGGTGAGCGAACTCTGCACGGCGCAAGCGGCGAATAAGTTCCTCGGTCTTGCCCGAGAACATCGAACCGCAAACTACCTCAATCCATCCTTTTTGTGTACAATTTTCCAAAAACATTGCTATACCTTATTTATATTTTGTGCAAAATTAACAAAAAGAGTTAAAAGATGAAAATTAAAAGTCAAAAGTTGTGAGAGAAAGTAGCGTGAGCCGACATAAAAAAATGCGAAATGTTTTCGGTCCCGTGTCGCTACAGCAAAAAAATAGGTGCCAATCCTCAACGGAATCGGCACCTTCTTGTTGTAAGTCGCAGCGCTACTACTCTGCCTTAACTGTCAAACGACGCTCCTTGATACGAGCCTTCTTACCAGTAAGCTCGCGGAAGTAGTAGATACGAGCACGGCGAACAACACCATACTTGTTAACCTCGATCTTGTCGATGTGTGGCGAGTAGAGAGGGAAGATACGCTCAACGCCCACGCCGTTCGAAACCTTACGGATGGTGAACATCTTGGTCTTGCCTGTACCCTTGATCTGGATAACTACACCACGGAAGCTCTGCAAACGCTCCTTGCTTCCCTCGATGATACGATAAGTTACGGTGATTGTGTCACCTGCGCTGAACTGAGGGATGTCGGCGTCAGTCTTAGCCCACATCTGCTCGTTCACGAGTCTGATTAATGAATCCTTGTTCATTGTTGCAACAAAAATTTTATAAGTTTCCGCTCAACATTATCGCTGCAGCCTTGCTACCATAGTCGGACACTGCCGTCTAATCCCACCCCATCTAATCGCGGTCTTTACACCCCAATTAGCAGGTCTCTCTGCTCAACTGCCCAGTATAAGAGGTTGATACGCGGGTGCAAAGGTACAACTAATAATTCAAAATTAAAAATTAAGAATTAAAAATTGTAAAAATAAATCCCAAAATATGCTTTGCGTATAGCCTACTTTCGTCTATTTTTTAAGACGAAGTGTTCGAGTATAAGTACCACGATAATTCCCATCACAAAGCCATTGCCGACGATAGGGCGGAGGAGTGAAGGTACAGCTGCCATAGCTTCAGCAGGAGCAAACGAAAGCACTACCGTAAGCATAATAGGAAGACCCAAAATCAATCCGTCGTTGAACGAAAGCACCGCCTTGGTGGAGTGCATAATCTCCAAGCCTGCTGCCACCTGTGTAGCCATCAAATAGAGCAATACGATACCCATAATAGGCTTTGGAATGGTGAGCAGTACCGAAACCGCTTGTGGGAAGAGGGCAAGTACGACCATTGCCACAGCTGCGGGCAACATTGTATAGCGCGAAGCGCACGATGTCGAAGCCACAACACCCGGTGAGAGTGAGTAATCTACCGGTCCGGGAACGCCTGCCGCACCACTTACGATATTCATAATGCCCGTGATGAGCAACCCGCGATTTTGGCGACGATCCATATTCGGAGCCGCTACAAACTCGCCCAAAGACTGCACCGAACCCACCTGATTTATCAGCAGGGCGATATAGCAGAAGAGGAAGGCAATAATAACGCCTGCATCGAGGTTGTACTCCGTCAATATGAAATTTGGGGCTACGCTATCGCTGACAAACTCCTTCGGGAAGTCGGTCATCGCGTAGTAGAATAGCGAGCCGAGAATCATTGCGAGAATCACGACCATCGACTTCCAAATGCCTCGCAAAATCTTATTTGCCCACGCCATAACCGCCACGCCTACAATTGCCGATACGAGAGCTAACCCTGCATGAGCCTCATCTGCGAATATAAGTCCGACGATGGGCTTTGCCATAGTAAATGATATGAGTATCACGATGGCCGCCACGATGCGAGGAGTGAAAATTTTTTGAATGTACTTCATCGCTCCCACAGCCGCCAATAATGTCACGACCACACCTCCGATAACCATTGAAGGGTAGATTGTCGAAGCATCATGTCCTTGCGAGGTAGCGGCAATAACGCCCATAAGCAAAACCGCAGCAGGACCTGCGACGAGTGGCAATCGATGCCCACACAACACCTGTATAATAAGTGTTATGCCGCAGATGGCAAATAGCTTCTGTGTAAAGAATACCATCTCACCTTCGGGTGCAATAAAGGTGCTTGTAAGCACTACGGGCAGACAAATCATCAGCCACTGCATACCGTAGAGTCCTATTGCTCCAAGGCTCGGCTTGTCGTCAATGTTATATCTGAAATCCATACTATTACTATATTATATATTAGTATATTTAGCTAGCGACACATTCTCTTTATTACCTCGGTAGCCAACATCGGGTCATCGGTAGTGATGTAGTCGATGCCGTGTTTGATACACCAGCTGATGTCTCGTTCTTTGTTTACCGTCCAGGCATTTACGGTCATACCCAATTCGTGTGCCTTGCGGATCCAATGCGGCATCAGTTTCAGTAGTACGATGTTGTAATCTATGCCTGTACAACCCAACTCTTTGCATCGTGCAGGCGAGAGATTGCTGCCCAGGTAGGCAATCTTAGTTCCCTTCGGTGCTAAACGCGCCAACTCCGAACATACGAACTTGCTGAATGCAATATATTCAACCTCTTCCTCGAAACCATACTCCTTGACCTTTGCCAAGACGCGTTCGACAATCTCGGTTTCGCGTTTCGGAGTATCGTGATTTTTCAACTCAATAATGAGTTTTGTCCCCTTTGAGTTGCGAAACAAGGCGAGATACTCGTCAAATGTTGGTACTATCTCTCCGCTCGAAAGAGGAATGGCCTGTATTTCGGATTTTGTGTTGAACTGAACGTGTACTCTCTGTGAGACGCTCTTGTTTGGATGCCAAGCACCGTGTACTACAAGCAACTCGTTATCTGCGGTGAGGTTTATATCGCACTCCGAACCCCAAAATTCCGCTTCCTGTGCTGCTCTCAGAGCGTTAAGCGAGTTCCTGGCAGCACCTTCCGACTTGTGATATCCTCGGTGAGCGATAACTTTTGGAGCGTTGTATTGTGCCGAAAGTCCGTATGCAGACATAATAACAGTAAGTAGCGTTATGAATCGTTTCATAGGGTTGATTTGCAGCTGTTTAAATAAGCCGAGCCACGAAACATAATTCGAACTCGGCTTATCACTATTTGCTCTTAAGAGCAATGCAAACTATTTGCACATCTCCTTGATAATCTTCTTCACAAGAGCAGGGTCGTCCGTGGTGATGAAATCTACACCATTCTGGATGCACCAACGAATATCTGCCTCCTTGTTTACAGTCCAAACGTTTACGGTCAAGCCTAACTTGTGCGCCTGCTTGATCCAATTCTTGTTCTTCTTGAGTCTACCGATGTTGTAGTCAATGCCGGTGCAACCCATTGCCTTGACATACTTAGGGTCGTAGTTACCGTTGATGTATGAAATCTTGGTGCCTACAGGAGCTTTCTTTACCAACTCAAAGCAAGTCCAAGGGTGGTTTGCAATGTACTCCACATTATCCTGCATCTTAGCCTGGGCAACGATTGTCAGGACAGCCTCTACGAGCTCGGTTTCGCGTTGTGGTTTGCCATGATCCTTCAACTCGATGATGAGCTTTGTGCCCGGCTTCTTGGCTGCGCGCTTGAGAAACTCTGCCAAGGTGCAGACACGCTCACCATTTGCAAACGGAATCTCGACCAATTTGGCGTAGGTTGTACCCTGAACGTTTACTCTTGGCTTCGACTTGCTGCCGGGGTGCCAGCCGCTCTGAACAACAACAACTTCCCCATCTCGGGTGAGATTAACATCGCACTCCGAGCCGTAAAACTTTGCCTTCTGAGCAGCCTTGAGTGCGCTCATCGAGTTCTTTGCACCATTTGATGATGCTTTGTGAAATCCGCCGTTAGCAACAATCTGCGGTGCCTTGAATTGAGCCGATACGGTAAATACCGCCATTGCGGCCAATACTGCCAAAAATATCTTTTTCATAATGGTTTCTTGTTTTTGTTATTTTAGACTATTTGCACATTTCGTCAATGATTCGCTGAGTGAGCTCGGGATCGTCTGTGGTGATGAAATCTACACCATTCTCGATGCACCAACGGATATCCTCCTCCTTGTTTACGGTCCAGATGTTTACGTACATCTTCAACTTGTGAGCCTGTTTGATCCACTGTGGCCTCTTCTTCAGAACCTTAAAGCTGTAGTCGATGCCGGCGCAACCCATAGCCTTGCAGTAAGCAGGCGAGTAGTCACCACTGAGGTAGGCAATCTTTGTGCCTTGTGGAGCCAAACGAGCGATCTCCCAGCATACCCAAGGACGGAAGGCAATGTACTCAACCTCCTCCTCCAAGCCGTACTTTGCCACCAACTCGATGGTCTTCTGTACGAGCTCTGTCTCGAGCTGTGGTGTAGGCTGATTCTTAACCTCGATGATAAGCTTTGTGGCATTCGACTTCTTCATCTGCTGGAGGTACTCCTCGAATGTAGGCACAACCTCACCGCTTGTGAGAAGAATCGACTGGATCTTCTCCTTGGTGTCGTAGTGAACGTGAGCTCTTGGCTTAGCCTTGCCGGATGGATGCCATACTCCGTGAAGCACGAGTATCTCGCCATCTTTCGAGAGGTTGATGTCGCACTCCGAGCCCCAAATACCTGCCTCCTGAGCAGCCTTGAGGGCGTTGAGAGAGTTTCGTGCTGCACCCTCCGATTTGTGGAAGCCACGGTGAGCGATAATCTTCGGTGCTTTGTACTGCGCTGTCGCTGCAAATCCTATCATTACAGCAACAATCAATGTTAAAATCTTTTTCATAGTGCTTTTAGTATTAGTAAAGTTCGTTGATGATTTCTCGTACCAACATCGGGTTGTCGGATATGATAATGTCGATACCCGACTTCTCAATAAACTCTTGCTTATTTACCATTTTAGGCTTCGGATGCCAAGGACCGTGGATGGCCATCGGTACGCCATCGCTCGATGGCTTGACATCTATCTCTACCCACTTAAATACCGCCTTATGTGTATCCTGTAGAGCCTCGATAGAGATGCGTACAACGCCACCTTTTTGGAGAAAGTCGCGATGATCAGCAATCTGAAGTATTGCCATGGTGGTAAATGCCAATGCAATAAGCGTGAAAATCAGAATGCGCCTTTTCATCAGTATCAATTTTTTGTCCAAAAAGCCCTACAAATATATAAATAATTGTTGAAAAGTTGTATATTTGCCACAGAAAATAGATAAATAAATGTGCTAACGGCTCACAACCAATAGCCGACATATAAGATATATAGCAAGATTATGCAAGAATACATCTCGAAGCAACAGCAGATTTTTCGCTCGGCAACGCAGATTTTTCCTCTGATTTCGAACTTCTCGCTTCTCACACCTGCCGTTGCCGATAAGGTTGAGGAGTGGCAAGCCGACGAAGATCATTGCTCGTTCAAGTTCAAGGGTTTTACGGTCTCTTTGCGCTTCGAGGAGAAGGTCGAGAACAAACACGTCAAGATTACGGGTGATGGTGGTACTGTGCCGATGGACTTCTTGTTTTGGATTCAGTTGCATCAGGTGTCGGAGGGTGATACCCGTGTGCGTTTGGTTTTGCACGCCGAGCTGAATATGATGATGCGAATGATGATTGGCAAAAAGTTGCAAGGCGGACTCGACCAGGCAGTTGAGGGGTTGGCGGCAGCTTTCAATCGCATATAGCTTCGACTTCGACTGAAATAACGCCAAAAACGCCTAATTATATGGTGGCATAAATGGTATAATTGCTTAATTTTGTAAAAAATAGCTGAAAAATTTTGCTCGGTTGGCAAATTAAATGTATATTTGCATCCGCAAAAAATGATACTAATACAAATTTACTATTTATTTAATTTCTAATAGTTATGACAAAGGCAGATATCGTAAACGAAATCGCAAAGAAGACTGGTGTCGAGAAGACTCAGATTCAGACAATTGTCGAGGCTTTTATGGATGAGGTTAAGGGTTCGCTCGAGAAGGAGGAGAACGTATACCTTCGTGGCTTCGGCTCGTTCATTATCAAGAAGCGCGCTGAGAAGGTTGCACGCAACATCTCGAAGAATACTACAATCACTATCCCTGCACACAACATTCCGGCTTTCAAGCCTGCAAAGTCGTTTGTAGCGAAGATTAAGTAAGACAAACCATCAAAATCATTATAACTATGCCAAACGGAAAGAAGCATAAGCGTCACAAGATGGCTACGCACAAGCGCAAGAAGCGTCTGCGTAAGGACCGTCACAAGAAGAAGTAGTAGACTGCTTCGCATAGGTTTTAACGCTAAGGGAGCCAAAAGCCTCTTAGCGTTACCTATTTAAGAAAGTTTCGGGTTGAAAGAGGGAAAATCGTTCTGATTGGCTCTTTCTACACATTGCTTGCAGCGCAAATGTTTACATATATAAAGCATGCTACGCTTTTTGCTGCTGGGTAAAGTGTAGAATAGTCTGATCATCTCCGATTTTGAATATGGGCAATATCTTTCAATCTCCGAAAAGCTAAAGGCCAATGGTTGATAGCTCAAAAAAAAGTTGCACTGAAAATGAATCGAGAGTTAGTAGTAAACGTTACCTCCACCGAGATCAATATTGCCTTGTGCGAGAACAAGGTCTTGGCGGAGTTGAATCGCGAAGTCGCTCATACCGGCTTTGCGGTTGGTGATATCTATCTCGGTAAGGTGCATAAGATTATGCCCGGACTCAATGCCGCGTTCGTGAATATCGGGCACGAGCGCGATGCCTTTATCCACTATCAAGACTTGGGAACCCACTTCTCTTCGCTATGCAAAATTGTGAAGAGTTACCAGCCCGGCAATCGAGGAATTCGTCTCGATACGATGAAGATCGATGCTACGCCGGAGGTGGAAAAAGATGGTAAAATTTCGTCATATCTGCAGGTAGGTCAGTTGGTTATGGTGCAGATTGCCAAGGAGGCGATCTCGACTAAAGGACCGCGTCTGACTGCCGACATTTCGCTTGCGGGACGCAATATTGTTCTCTTGCCTTTTACCTCGAAGGTGATGATTTCGCAGAAGATCAGATCCAACGAGGAGAAAAAACGATTGAAGCGAGTGGCGACAGGTGTCTTGCCAAAGAATTTTGGTGTCATCATTCGCACTGCAGCAGTTAATGCCTCCGATCTCGATGTCGAGCAGGATATTCTGGCTGCGGTGGAGAAGTGGCGTAAGACTTGTCAGCAAATTCGCAAACGTACAGCTCCGGCACTATTGATGGGCGAGATGAATAGAGCGAATACGATTATCCGTGATACGCTCGATGGCTCGTTCTCGCAGATATGTGTCGATGATGAAGCTATGTACAATGAGATTCGTGCCTACATTCGTGCTGTCGATGCCGAGAAGGAGCGAATCGTTAAACTATATCGCGGCTCAGTGCCGATTTTCGACAACTTTGACATTTCGCGACAGATAAAGTCGTTGTTTGCCAAGTACGTATCGTTGAAACGTGGTGCGTATCTCATTATGGAGTCCACCGAGGCGATGCACGTCATAGATGTCAATTCGGGAAATCGCACCAAGGCCGAGGATAATCAGGAACAGACGGCAATGGAGGTCAATCTGGCTGCTGCGGCAGAGATTGCGCGACAAATCAGGTTGCGCGATTGGGGTGGCCTTGTGATTGTCGATTTTATAGATATGCATAAGGCGCAAAATCGTCAGCTCCTCTATGAGGAGATGCAGCGTCTTATGGCATCGGATAAGGCAAAGCATACCATACTTCCGCTCTCGAAGTTCGGACTTATGCAGATAACTCGTCAGCGTATCCGTCCGGTAGCTGTTAGCAATAGCGAGGATGTGTGTCCGACGTGTGGAGGTACGGGTAGGGTAGAACCTACAATTCTTCTTGACAGAAAGATTGAAAATCAGATCTCGTTGCTCACCGTTGAGCGCGGACACAAATATATCCGCCTCGTTGTGAGCCCATACGTTGCCGCCTTCTTGAAGAGGGGGCTTTGGTCGTTGCGCCGTCAGTGGTCGTGGCGATACAAAACCCGTATCAAGGTTGTTGCCGATCAGAGTGTCGGTATGATTGAGGTGCGCTACGAAGATAGGGATGGTAACGACATCTTGAAGTCCAAGAAGAGTTCCCCTAAGCGCAGGGAGAGGTAAGTCCGTACAGATATGCACGAAATACTGAGATTTGCCGAGCATTCGCCACAAGTGGAACAGCTCGGCAGAGTGTTGGATAAGAAAGGCAGCACCGTCCTTCTCAATGAGATGGTCGGCGGTGCCTTTTTATTTTATATGGCGGCTACCATCGCCCGAAAGGGCGGTGTACATATCCTTGTCAGCGAAGATAAGGATGCCGCAGCCTATGCACTTAACGACCTTTATGCCCTCTTGGGGGAGGAGAGAGTGTTGTTTTTTCCATCCGCCTACAAACGTTCAATCGTGTATGGTACTGAGGAGGCGGAGAGTGTGGTTATGCGTACGGGCGTTCTCAATGCGTTGCGAAATCATCAACGCGATTTTTTGATCATTTCGACCTATCCAGAGGCGTTGGCTGAGCGCGTTGCTGATATGGAGGGATTATCCTCCGAGTCGTTGCATCTCGAGCGCGGTGAATGCATCGAGGTCTCGGAGTTGGAGGATAGGGTGCGCGAGTTGGGCTTTGAAAAGGTAGACTTCGTCTATGAGCCCGGGCAATATTCGGTGCGAGGCGGAATATTCGATATCTTCTCCTATTCGGAGAGCAAGCCATATCGTCTGGATTTCTTCGATAACGAGATCGACTCGATACGAAGGTTTGAGCTTTCGAGCCAGCTTTCGAGCGACAGGTTGGATGAGGTGGATATCATCTCCAATATCAATCGTGCCGAAGTCGGACGGGTGTCGTTGGCGGAGTTTGCTGCCGGTGCCACATATTGGTTCCACGATGCCGATTTTATCTTGGGCAAGGTCGATGATGTGCGTCGTAAGGCGTTGCAGGAGAGCGAGGAGCCGGAGGATATTGCGGCTAAACTTACTTCGCGAAGGGAGTTGCTCGACAATATGTCGGAGGCAAACGTGGTGTTATTGCGAAATAACCTACCGGAGCGACCTGCCTCGCAGACCATTATCTTTCGCACCTCGCCACAAAACAGCTTTAACAAGAACTTTGAGGTGCTTGCCGACGAACTTGTTGCGCGGCACGAAGCGGGCTATCGCACGTTCCTGATGTCGGAGAACAGGGCGCAGGCAGAACGTTTGGATGGACTGTTGTACGCTACGGGGCGCGACGGAGCAAAGTTCGAAATGGCGCGACTGACTCTCCATAACGGTTTTACCGATCACGACCTCAAGATTGCCCTCTACGCCGAACATCGTCTTTTCGAACGTTATCGTCGTTATAAGATCAATGGTCAGATCAAGCGTGACGAGCAGATGACCATTGCCGAGTTGAACTCGTTGCAGGTTGGCGATTACGTGACACATATCGACCACGGTGTGGGTCGCTTTGGCGGATTGGTGAAGATCGAGGAGGGTGGCAAGATGCACGAGGCTATCAAGTTGGTCTATCGTGATGGCGATGTGCTTTTTGTGAATGTCCATTCGTTGCATCGCATAGCTCGCTACAAGAGTGGCGACGAGGAGGCGCCAAAGGTGCATAAACTTGGTAGTGGTGCCTGGCAGAAGATTAAAAATGCCGCCAAGAAGGCGGTCAAGGATATCTCGCGAGAGCTTATCGCTCTCTATGCCAAACGAAAGGCGAGCGAGGGCTTTGCCTTCTCGCCCGACACCTATCTGCAACAGGCTTTGGAGGCTTCGTTCGAGTGGGAGGATACGCCCGATCAGCTGAAGGCATCGGAGGCTGTAAAACGCGATATGGAGTCGGAACGCCCAATGGATCGTCTGCTGTGTGGAGATGTCGGCTTTGGAAAGACCGAGGTGGCAATCCGTGCAGCCTTCAAGGCGGCTACCGACGGTAAGCAGGTGGCAGTGATGGTGCCGACGACCATATTGGCACTGCAACACTACCGCTCCTTCCGCGAGCGTCTGCGCGAATTTCCTGTCACGGTTGAGTATCTCAATCGTACGAAGAGTACGAAGGAGACAACACGCATTCTGCAGGAGTTGAAGTCGGGAAAAATAGATATCCTGATCGGAACACACAAGATGCTTGGCAACGGGGTTGAGTTTAACGACCTCGGATTGTTGATTATAGACGAAGAACAGCGATTTGGCGTGGCTGCGAAGGAAAAATTGACGCAGTTGCGTGTGAGTGTTGATACACTGACTTTGACGGCAACACCTATTCCGCGAACATTGCAATTCTCGTTGATGGGTTCGCGTGATTTGTCGATTATATCGACACCTCCGCCTAATCGTCGTCCGATACAGACCGAGTCGCATACCTTTTCGGAGGAGTTGGTCAAGGAGGTTGTCGATGCCGAGTTGGCACGTGACGGTCAGGTCTACTTTATCCACAACCGCGTGGAGGATCTGATGACAATCAAGGGAATGTTGATGCGCTTGTGCCCCGATATTCGTGTGGCGGTGGCGCACGGACAGATGCGCCCTGCCGAGTTGGAAAAGACGATTATGGACTTTATCTACCACGACTACGATGTGTTGGTGGCGACCTCGATTGTGGAGAGTGGTGTGGATATCCCGAACGTAAATACGATTATCATCAACAATGCAGATCGCTTTGGTCTGAGCAATCTGCATCAGTTGCGTGGTCGAGTGGGACGAAGCGACAGAAAGGCATATTGCTACCTTCTCTCTCGTCCCGACGAGATGCTCTCGAGCGATGCGCGACGACGCTTGCGTGCAATCGAGGAGTTCTCTGACTTGGGTTCGGGATTTAATATTGCAATGCAGGATCTGGATATCCGAGGTGCGGGCAATCTGCTTGGTGCAGAGCAGAGTGGTTTCATTGCAAATATAGGATTTGAAACATATCAAAAGATTCTCAACGAGGCGATTGCCGAGTTGCGTGCCGAAGGTTTGGATGTTGCGGGATTGAGTAGCGAGGAGCAGACCGTAGTCGAGGAGATGCGATATGTGGACGATGTAACGCTTGAGCTCGATGTCGATGCCGAGTTGCCGGATAGCTATGTGCGTCAGCAGGCAGAGCGCCTGAAACTCTATCGCAAGATAGATGCAATGACCGACGAAGTGTCGTTGTCGAAGTTCGAGACTGAACTCGAGGATCGTTTCGGCAAGATGCCACAGGCGGCCAAGGAGCTGATGAATGCGGTGCGTCTGCGCTGGGAGGCTATGCGCCTTGGTATGGAGCGCGTGAAGGTGAAAAATGGCTTGATGATTGTGCGCTTTGTTGGCGATGAACAATCTCCGTACTATCGCAGCGAGGTCTTTATGGATCTGTTGCGTAAGATTACGTTGCAGCCGGATCGCTTTGTGCTGAAACAGCGTGAGGGCAAGTTGGGTATGACAATACGTCAGGTGGGCGATATTGCTACTGCAGTGGAAGTTTTGAAAACTCTTTAACGAGGTTGGAAATGGCAAATTTAGTGGTGGATGAGGGCAATACTTTGTGTAAGATTGCCGTTGTAGATAAAAGCGAGGTGCTTTGCGAACTCTCTGCACCGCAGTTCGATATGACTGAGGTGTCGAACCTTATCGAGAAGTTCGACGTTGAGGGGGCGATTGTTGCATCCACTCGCGATGGGGCGGAGTCTATCTGCGACCAATTGCGCGAGCGCATTGCTAAGGTGCTGCACTTTACATCGCTTGTAGAGGTGCCTATCGAGGTGAAGTATGAAACACGTCAAACACTTGGTGTAGACCGTATTGCGGCAGCTGTGGGGGTTGTCTGCGGTATGGGAATTAAGGATGCATTGCTTGTCGATTTAGGTAGTGCCATAACCTTCGATGTGATAGAGAGCGGAGCCTTCTGCGGTGGTAATATATCGCTGGGTGTGGCGATGCGATTTAGAGCATTGCACGAGTTTACCGCATCCTTGCCATTGTGCGAGGCGACAGAGCCAAGCGGAGAGTTCGGAAAATCGACCTCCGGAGCGATAGAACAGGGTGTTATGCAGGGCATTTTGCACGAGATTGAGGGCTATGCAGAGCAGATTTTGAAGAAAAATGATAAAAACCCTATAATTTTTTGCGGTGGCGATGCTAAATATTTTGTTAATCGAATTAAAAATACGATATTTGCAGGTCGTAAACTAATGTTTACGGGATTAAATCTGATTTTAGAGCACAATGTATCGAAAAACAATATATAAATTTTTGCAGTCTGCCATTGTCGTATTGGCAATTTTGGGCGTGAGTGAGGTTTCGGCACAAGGCGGAGCCGCGGTCACTGCATATTCGCCATATACGATGTTCGGCATCGGTGAATTGCAGACC
>JAZNHC010000035.1:0-49338 GCA_045576755.1 Alistipes sp. | reverse complement strand
CACGCGACATAACTATTTTGGTACGCAAAAATAGCGAAGGAATGGCGATTGCCGAGGAGTTGCTCCACTATCGCGATCTGCTACCAGAGAAATTTTGGTTTGAGATTACTACCGAGGAGGCGCTAAGACTCTCGGCATCACCCGCTGTACAGCTGATTATTGCGGTGATGCGTCTTGCCATAAATCGCAACGACATCGCTTCGATAGTCACATACAACCATATTCACAACTTAGACCGATACGACAAGGTATTGAGTGATGAAGAGAACGACTTCCTCGACTCCATACGCACGATGTCATTAGAGGATGCATTCGAGCATATAGCCATCCGATATACCGATAGTATGGTGGACCAGACTGCATACGTTTTGGCACTGCACGAACATATCGTGCGTTTCTCAACGGGCAAAGTTGCCGACATCGCCTTATTCGACAAATGGTGGCGCGAGAAGGGCAGCAACCTCTCCGTAAGAGTCGAACGCAGTGATCGTGCCATAGAGATACTTACTATCCACAAGGCAAAGGGATTGGAGAACAAGGTAATCATCATTCCTCGCTGTTCGTGGTCGTTGGAACCACTTGCATCGGGCGGTTACGTATCGAATATTGTATGGTCGAAACCTGCTCCGAACAAACATCTCGCAGATATCGGTGAGTTCCCCGTATCGTTCAACAACTCGGTTGGCGAATCGCTTTTTGCCGACGGGTACTTCAGCGAGACGGTATACACATGTGTCGATGCTCTCAATATGTTATATGTGGCAACCACACGTGCCAAGGAGCAGTTGCACATCTTCCTCCCCAACAAGAAACGAGGTAACAACATCGACTCCCTGCTGATGAAGATATATGGCGAAAAGATGCAGCCATTAGGCAAAGATGATCTTTTCCAACAATACGAGATAGGAACATTCGATGGCCCCGAGCCGGAAAAGAGCGACAAGGAGAAGATGCGTGTTCAGAATTTGGTACTCAACAGGCGTGAGGCATCGCCTGTAATGATCAAACTCCGAACTTCCGTATCGCGCTACTTTGCCGACGAGGAGGGTTCGCTCTCGCCACGCAGTATGGGTATCAAGTTGCATCGTCTGTTCGAGGGTGCCTCCACGCGCAAGGAGATATTTGATGCTCTGACCGAGATGAGCATAAACGGAGAGTTAAACGTCAGCGAGGAGCGCACACTCAGGGAGAAAATAGACGAAACACTCAACAACACCATTGCTGGCGAGTGGTTTGATGGCAGCTGGCAGAACCTCTTCCGCGAGCGCAACATCATTCGTCCCAAAAAGAGCACCAAGCGTCCCGACAGAGTTATGACACGTGGTAGCGAGGCTGTAGTGGTGGATTATAAGTTTGGCGAGGAGAACTCGACATATACCAAACAGATTGGCACCTACGTAGAGGAACTTCGCAACATGGGCTACACCTCCGTAAAAGGCTATATTTGGTACGTCCCGACGGGAAAGATTGTTCAAATTGAGAGGTAATAGTTGATTTTTGATGATTTAGTACTATCTTTGTGAGATGAAATCCAAAATCCTGAATATTATACCGAAGCACTTCCGCACTCGTGGCATAGGCGTGTCGATAACCATTTTCCTTCGCGCACTGCTCAACTTTGTGGGATTGGCGGCTCTGCTTCCGATACTATATCTGATACTCGACAGCGAAAGTATCCACTCGAACACCGTTCTGCAAAGCATATACTCGGCATTAGGTTTCAGCTCCGACCAACAATTTATCATTGCAACAGCGGTGGCTGTCGTGCTCTTTATCGTCACAAAGAGTGCAATAAATATTCTGCTCTACCGCGTGGAGCGCGATTACATCTATGCACTCTATCGCCATCTTTCGCGCAAGCTCTTCATCGGCTACTTCAAGCGCGGAATGCAATTTATCAAGGGGGAGAATTCGGCAGTTCTATCGCGCAATGTCAATGTCGTTTGCTACACCTTTATAATGGGAGTTCTGCGTTCGTTGGCGACATTAGCCAGCGAGATTTTACTGCTACTAATGATAGTCACCTCAATCGCAATATACTCACCCTTAGGTGCACTATTGGCGGTTGCGGTATTTCTGGCGGTTGCAACGCTCTACTTTGTCGTTATGCGGCATAGACTTGACCGTTACGGAGATGCAGAGAACGAGGCTCAGCGTCGCAAATATCGCGATGTCACCGAGACATTCAGAGGTTTTGCCGACATCGAAATAAACAATGCCTTTGCGCATCAGCTATCACGTTTCGACAACGAGCTCAACACGATAATCAAGGTCGGACGCAAGAATGCTACGGTATCCACGCTTCCGCAAAACCTCACCGAAATAGGTTTAGCGGTTGGTATGGCTATACTGCTTGCACTTGGCACTATGCTCAACTCGGGCGATATGAAGCTTCTCTTCGGAGTATTTGCTGTGGCCGGTTTCAGACTTTTGCCATCAGCGCGCAATATTATGAATGCATGGAGCGCACTGCGCTACAATCGCTACACCATCGACGTATTGAGCAATGCTGCCGTTTCCGATAATTCGGAGGTTGAGTCCAAGGATACAGAGTCGCTATTGTTCGCCGACTCTATCGAGGTACGTAACCTCTCGTTTCGCTTCGATGAGAGCGCAAACGACACCATTCACAACCTCTCGCTCTCTATTCGCAAGGGCGAGAAGGTGGGCATCAACGGCGAGTCGGGCGTAGGAAAGACTACACTACTCAACATCCTGCTTGGTCTGTACAAGCCAACCGAAGGAGGCATATATGTTGATGGTAAATTACTCGACGAAGGGCTCTACCGCAAATGGCAGAACAGCATCGGATATGTTTCGCAAAACACCTTCCTCTCCGATAGCACTATTTTGGCTAATATAGCGTTTGGATTTGGAGAGGAGGATATCGATATGGAGCGCATCGACGCAGTGGTAAAGGCTGCATCACTCTCAGAATTTGTGGCATCTCTGCCAAAGGGTCTTCACACCCGTATAGGCGAGTGCGGTGCCCTACTTTCGGGAGGTCAGCGACAGCGCATAGGCATTGCCCGCGCCCTCTACAAGCAGGCAGACATCCTCTTCTTCGACGAGGCGACATCTTCGCTCGACAACGCAACCGAGCAGAGCATCAATCGCGCCATCGAAGCGCTCTCTTCATCGAACAAAAATCTCACAATAGTCGTTGTTGCACACCGCGACAGTTCGCTCGACTATTGTGATCGTATCATAACACTCGAAAAAACGAATCAATAGATATGGATTACCGCATAGCAGATTTCTTACTACGCACCGAGGGACCTCATAGCGACATTGCAGCGTGCGGCTTGCAGGGTTTCAGACCTTTCGAGGTCGAGATCGACGAGAGCGCCGAACCGACAATGTTATTGCTTATGAACTCCCAAATAGACGACACGACACACCCCGCAACGAAGATTATTCACGCCTTCGATTTCGAGCAGGAGTATGCCTCGGGCGAGTTGGCGAGATATGCCGAAGGCTACCGTTTTAAGATGGTGCGCGACGGCAAGGAGTACCTTCTCATCAAGCGCGACGGCTCGAACATCGTAGAGAGCAACCTCGGACGCTTCGAGGAGGCTGACCCCTCGTTGGTGCGCTTCGGAATTTGGATTATGCTCGGCATAGTTATAGCACCTCTCGGAGCTATTGCCATCCACTCGTCGATTGTGGTCAAGGAGCACCAGGGCGTTCTCTGCCTCGGCGAATCCGGAACAGGAAAGAGCACCCACACCCGACTCTGGCGCGAAAATATCGAAGGAGCACGTCTACTCAACGACGACAGCCCGATAATCCGTATGATTGACGGCAAGTGCATCGTCTATGGCTCCCCTTGGAGTGGCAAGACCAACTGCTACGTAAATAAGTGCGTACCCGTGCGAGCACTATTGCGTCTGTCGCAAGCTCCGCACAACAAAATCCGTCGTTTGCCTGCCCTCTCCGCCATTGGAGCTATATTGCCATCGTGTCCACCCGCTTTCGCATACGACAACACCTTGCAGGATGCAATCTGCGACACCGTGTCGGATATTATCTCCTGCACCCCCGTCTACCACTTGGAGTGTCTGCCGGATGCTGCAGCAGCGGAACTATCCTACTCAACCATTTTCGGCAATTAGAGGATGAAGGCACCCCGCAACATAGCCAACCGAGAACTATTCTCCATTGTGCGCGACACGTTGCTTGAGGGCAATACCGTGCGCGTATCGGTAAATGGGCAGAGTATGCTACCCTTCTTCCGCAGTGGTTCAACCATTACACTCCGCCCCGTAAACGAAGAGGATATCCGCAAATACAATGTAGTGATGGCAGATGCCGGTCACGCCTTCGTTGTCCACCGCATCATAGAGATAAGCGACGACACCGTCACACTGCTTGGCGACGGCAACTACATAGGCACCGAGCGTGTTTCGCGCGATAAGATATATGGTGTGGTCAATTGCTCCACCACTCACCTCTTCTTCGCAAAGATCTGGCTATGGCTACGTCCCGTACGTCGCTACCCACTCGCAATCTTTCGCAGAATATTATAATGGGGGGGGTAATAACGTAAAAAACAGTAAAAGGGTGTCCATCGAGTTTCTTTGGACACCCTTACTTTGTAGGAATTTGTTTAATCTATTATACTGCTGTTACTTCTTCTCCTTCAACAAGTCGCGAATCTCGGTCAAGAGAAGCTCCTCCTTAGTTGGTGCAGGTTCTGGCGCAGGGGCTGGAGCAGGTGCAGGAGCCTCCTTCTTCTTGGCAAGTCGAGTCATCACCTTAACCAACAAGAATACGCAGAATGCCAAGATTGTAAAATCGACAACCTGCTGAACAAAAGCACCATAGTTCCATGTCACGGCAGGGGAAACAACATTTCCTGCCTCGACAACCGCATCCTTGAGTGTTACGTTCAAATCGGTAAAATTAACCTTGCCTACCAACATTCCGATAGGAGGCATTATGATATCATTAACTAACGATGTGACAATCTTTCCGAATGCACCACCGATGATAACACCGACTGCCATATCCATCACATTGCCCTTCAGGGCGAATGCCTTAAAATCTTTCAAAAATCCCATAAGTTTCCTCTTTTTAGTCTGTTAAAAAAAGATGGAGAAAGGGCATTTGTGCTACGCCCTCTCCCCATACCTTATATATATTAACCGATAATCATCAACACGGCATCAGTTGCAACATTGTCACCCTCGGCAACAAGCACCTGCTGCACAGTACCTGCGTAATCGGAGTTGATAGAGTTCTCCATCTTCATTGCCTCCAATACAACAACCTCATCACCTGCAGCTACGGTGTCACCCTCCTTCACCTTCAGCGAGATGATACGTCCCGGAAGTGGAGCGACAACCTTATTGCCTGCGACAGCCTTAGGGGCAGCAACCTCAGCCTTTGGAGCTACAGGAGCATCGCCCAACTCGATAAGCACGGTATCAGTAGCAACATTCTCGCCCGCAACAACCAAAATCTGCTTGACGTAGCCCGCAGCATCCGAAGTAATGGAATTCTCCATCTTCATTGCCTCCAACACGGCAACCTCTTGACCTGCTGCAACTGCATCGCCGACCTTAACCTTCACCTCGATAACCTTGCCCGGAAGCGGAGCTACGATAGTGTGACCGGTGATTGGCTGAGCCTTAGGCTCGGCAGCCGCAGCAACCTCCTCCTTGGCAGGAGCCTCGGCTGCAACCTTGGCCTGATAAGCCTTGGTCTTAACGCCTGTGAGGTATGGTTTGGCAACGAGTGGGAACAACTCGAGCAACAACTCCTCCTTCTCATTCTCGGCCAACTTCACGCCACCTGCCTCAGGAAGTTCTGGGTTTGGTTGGTGCTGATACTTCGAGATATCGTAGTTACTCTCCTCGCGAACACCGCAAATCTTAAAGCGGAATTCAGGGTCGATCTTTACAGGTGTAGTACCGTATTCACCCTTCACGAGGTTCACAAACTGATTGTTCTTTGTGGTATACATCTCGCGACCTGCCTTCAAGTCGAGAGCACAGTTCACAGCCTGAGCTCCTACAATCTGCGAGGTAGGCGTTACGAGCGGTGGCAAACCTGCCGAAAGACGCACCTCAGGGATCAACTCCATCGCCTTAGGCAGAATATCCTCAGCCTTCAAAGCCTGCAACTGAGCCACCATATTCGAATACATACCGCCAGGGATCTCTGCCTCCTGAACGAGCTTGTTAGGTGCAGGGAAGCCGAAGTAAGCCTCGATCTTCTGCGCTGCATCGAGCAAGGTCACGAAGTCCTCCTTCTCGGCAGCAGCCACAGCTCGGTTGAGTTGCTCCTCGACCTCGGCAGGGGTTGCGTCTACAAGTGGGTTGAATGGTTTTGGAGCCGGTTTATCAGCACCGAATACCGAAATATTGAGCTCCGAGCGAATATCCTTCAACTGCTCGTTAATCTTGGCTACAGCCTCCATATTTACGCCCATATCGATACCAAGCTTCTGGCAGAAGAGGTATACGAGCTCCAATGCAGGAGCGCCGGTACCACCACCAAACCACCAGCAGTTGGTATCAACAACATCTACACCTGCTGCAATAGCCGCGTATACCGATGCAAGACCGTAACCAGGCGTACAGTGTGTATGGAAATCAACAGGAATACCTGTCGCAGCCTTCAACTTCTTCACGAGTGCACTCACGCGCTGCGGAGGAATCAAGCCCGACATATCCTTGATGGTAATCATATCTGCACCCAACTCGGCAAGAACCTTTGCCTTCGACACGAAGTAGTCATCAGTAAATACCTGTGCAGGATTCTTCTTGCCCATCAACTTCTGCAAGAACGACAGTTTCGGATATTTAGGGTCTACGGTGTAGCACACTGCGCAGTCGGCAATACCGCCATATTTCTTCACATACTTGATGGTCGATTTCACATTTTCGACATCGTTCAAGCAGTCGAAAATACGCATAATGCCCAAACCGCTCTCGATAGAGTTACGACAGAAGCCTTCGATAATCTCGTCGGTATACGGAGCATAACCGAAGAGGTTACGACCACGCGAAAGAGCTGTAAGCTTCGACACATCACCCACCTCTTTCTTAATACTCTCAAGACGATACCAAGGGTTCTCGCCGAGGTAACGCATCACCGAGTCAGGCACAGCACCACCCCACACCTCCATAGCGTAGAAGTGTGCATCCTTGTAAAATGGCAGGCATCGTTCAATCTGCGCCTGCGTCATACGAGTTGCGAACGAGGACTGCTGTCCGTCGCGCAAGGTCAAATCCCTAATTTTAAGAGTTTTAGCCATAATTTTAAGGTTATTTGTTATATATTGTAAATTGTTTTCAAATGTTCGTAATAACAAAGTTAATTATTTTTCGCAGAAAACAACAAAAAACGGACAAAAAAAGTTAATAAAACGAATAAAATAGGCATTTTACGGATAGCAGGTCGCGAGGTATTGCAATAAAAAAAGATAAAAAAGTACAAAAAGATTTTGCAGAAACAGAAATTTAGTTTATCTTTGCACTCGCTTAAACGCAATGGCGGGATAGCTCAGCTGGTTAGAGCGCATGATTCATAATCATGAGGTCGAGAGTTCAAGTCTCTCTCCCGCTACAAAAAAATGGTTAGGAGTGATTTTTTCACTCCTATTTTTTTGTAGCGGGAGAGAGACTGTGTGTTACCCACCCCCTAAATCCCCTTGACTTCGTCTTCCTCCTCGCGGCTCGGCATAGTGCGCAAGCTCCCTCTGCTCTCGCTCCGCAGCGTCGGTCCCTGTGAGGGGGACTTATTTATATACGCAACAAACACAATCACCTCGTCTTCCTCCACTTTGGGCGGATGCCAACATATATTTCGAAGTTGATGCCAGGCATTGGATGCGACAGCACCGAGATATACTCCTCGTTAAAGAGATTATTTATTGCTCCCTTGAGCGAAAGATCTGCCCAGCGGAACGAAAACTGCTTCTCTATCTCTATATTATTCATAAAATATGGAGGGAGCTTTCCTGTCAGGGCAACATCGTTACTCGACATCGTATACCGCTCGCTATAATGACACCATTTATACAACAACGACCACGAACGGAACGACAAACGTCCCGTAATCGAGGATGAAAATCGCGGTACATAAGGCAACTGCTTACCTATGGAGTTATCGCCTGCCGATATTGGCTCGCCAACATTCACCGAAGGTGTCCACGCCGCCGAACCATTCAACTCCAACCGCCAATCCTTAGCCAATCGCACCGACAACCTCGCTTGCGCCTCCACGCCGTAAGAGTGTACCCTTTTGACATTACGTGGCGAGAAGAAGCCTTTATTTGTAGGCAGCCACAAAATCCAATCGTCGATCCACGATTCGAACCACGATGCCGACACCTTTAATTTGTATATTTCATTGCGTCCAACCTCGCTCGAAATACCTGCATCATAGCTCCATCCCGTTTCGCTACGAAGATTTGGATTTCCACCCGGGCGAAAATAGAGGTCGTTCAGTGATGGGGCGCGGTGATTACGTGATGCTGACGCTCGGAGCAACACATTTCCTCGTTGCGACACAACACCCTCGAGCGACACGACAGGTATTGGCAATGTCCACTTCTTGCCGTACATCTCCTCGCGCAAAGTCGCTGCCACACCAAATCGCTTGATTGGTTGCCAACGTGCCGAGATCACAGCCGAAAGCTCTGCTCGATGAGCATCATACCCCACTGCGCCATCCGACGAGCGGACAAAATTTTCGTGCAGAGTAATGTCGCCCGAGAGCAACACGCGCGCCTCCTCGAAGGAGTAGTTGCCTGCTACCGAGGCGTATATCGTATTGATGCGGCTGCGAGAACAGGTTGTAGCAACCTTATTATACGAATAGTCGTAGCCTAACCACGTAAACAGATACCCAACCTTTGCACCTACACGATAGTTGCTGCGGATATGGTCGTATCCGACAACGCCGCGGAAGGTATTTTCGCGCTGATAGTTCTCATATTCGGGCGAAGAGCCATAATCGGTTGTCAGCAGTGGCAACTCACGATATGAATTTGTGTACCACGCATTTAGCGAGAAGCGGTCGCCACCTTTGGTTTTGTAGTACAGATCCTGCATAATATGCGTATCGCGAAAGGCTGCGTTGCGATTGCGCTCTACGGGATAGTACTGACCTATAATATTTTTTTCATCATCGTAGACATTCTCCTTTTTATCGTAATTGCGATAGCGATAGTTATTTTTCGACGTCGAAAAGACTATGCGCGTCGATGAGTGCCATCGCCCCTTGCCGTAGGTCAGACGCAAGAAATCATCGAAGGTCCAATACGAGCCGACACCCTGCACAAAATGCAACCCAAAGCCCTCCTCCGCACTCGGCTCGGTTGAGAGTTTCACCGCACCACCCAAACCACCACCCGACTCTATCACCGACGAAGAGCCGTGCAGCAACGTAGCCTTATCGACAAGGAATGACGGAATCATCGAGAAATCGGTCATACCGAGCATTGGCGAGTTGATACGCAGTCCATTCCACAGCACCTGCGTATGCGCAGGCGAAGTACCTCGGAACGACACAGTCGAGAGAGTTGCGCGACCACTATTCTTCACAAAAATCGAGGAGTTGAACGACAAGATATCCGCCATCGAGAGCGAGATGTTCTGATGCAGCATTGCCGAATCGATCTTGGTTTGATCGACACCAATATCGCGCATCGGGCGATTGGCTGTAACCGTCACATCCGGGATTTCCAAACCATCGCGCAGCCAATCGCGCTCCTCTGCTCTAACCAGCAGAGTAGCAATAAGAAACAACGATATGGTCAGCATCCTACGCACTATCTTTTCCAACAAAAATCGCCGGCTATAACGCCCACCGTAAACGAATCTAAGAGTTTTCCCTCGCGCGAGTAACGATATATGATACTGCGCTGCTGATAGTCGAGCGCATCGCCCACATAGACCTCCTCCGTATCGGGTGCAACGCCCAACGCGTAGTAAAGCGACAAAGTGCTCCCCTCCATAGGTGCAATAAATGGTTCTGACGGCAATGTAGCTGCATCAATCGGCATACGCCACACTCCTCCGTCAATCCAATAGAGCATATCGCCCTTATCGTTGATTTTTAGGCGCGAAGCCGAGCGCGTAGCATCACCCGAACTATTTAACCCTAACTCAAAAAGTTGTTCCACCTTCAACGATTCGGGATCGATACGGTAGAGTTTTACAGGTTCATAGCCCAGCACGTTGCCCTCGTATCCGCCATCACTCACAACCCACAATTTACAATTCTTGTCGGCAACAATCGATTTGGGTTGCACACCTATATCGACAAAATCGGCAACCTCGTCGGTGCGAGTATCAATTTTCAGCACTCGTCTTTGATACGACCAACAAGTCACATATAGGTAGTCGCCCAGCAATACCATCTGCTCGGTAGAGCCGGTACGATACGGCGTGGTCATCGGGCAGACAATCTCGCCCGTAACCTCGAATGTCTTGGGGTTTACAACTATTATTCTGTCGCTGTCGATCTGCGAGATATAGGCTTTTTCGTCCGATGCAAAGCAGATATAACGCGGTGATGGTAGATCGGTTATGCGTCCAACCTCGCGCAGCGTTTCCGCGTCTATGGCGAAGACTACGTGCGAATTGTTCACCACAACCCAACCTATGCCGTCGCGCACCACCATAGACTGCGCCACATCACCCAACTTCATCGCATTGGCGCGATAGAAAAGTTCATTTTCGACATGTTTTGCTTCAGGCGAATAGTAAGAAAGCGTAGCTCCTCCATAGGTGAAATTTCCTTCGTTTGTTATAAAAACACCTTCACCGAGCAGACTAAAACGCTCTTGCTCGCCATATTCCCACCTCATACAGGAGGTGAGCAATAGCGCATAAACGACGATTATTTGGCGCAGGCGAGGCATTATTCAACGCTGTTATATGACACAAAACCGCACACCTCGGTAGATGTCTCTCCGATAGCCGAATGGATTGCATTTGTCGCCGACTGGACCTTCACGAAGTCGATTTGTGACAATACCACAGCCTCTCCCGCGACATTGCGAGCATCGACGATACGAAAACGGTTTGCTCGGTTTTCGTCACGGTCCGTTGTGCTGAAATTATCGGCATAGCCCCAATCGAAAGCGTGCAGCACCCACTCTTGGTTCAGATCGTTCCACTCGCTATTGTCGGGCAGAAGAGTTCCCGAAAGAGTATATTCACCTTCGGTAACCCACTGAGGGAAATAGTCCTGACGATGCGTATTATTTCGTTCAATCACGCCGTTTGCACCACGATTGTCACGCCAAGCAATCTTCTTCTCGTCGTCAGTACGCGAATAGGTGATCGAGTAGTTACGCAGAGTGGTCGTCTTGCCACTCTCCGAGCCGCGAAGTTCGTACCACTCGTCGTCTGCCACACCATTCCCGTTGGCATCCTGCGACACCCATACCACACCTGGTTCGGAACTGCCGTCGAACGAATTGCCGTAGATTCCGAAGTCGTAGTCGCCATCCGAATTAGCTATCGGAGTTGCAAATTTCACGACAATATAACCACCAAAACCGCCAAGCGATACAAAGTATCGGCTATCGAGGCGACTCTGTGCATAGGCGCACGCCTCCGCCATTGTTGTTGCTGAGTAGCCCTCATTCACAAACTGTCCGGGTGCAGGCAAGAATTCCACAACCTCGACATTCGACTTCTGTGGCAGGACATCACCATTACCGTCGCCAAAACTCTCCAACTGCGTACAGCTACCTACAAGAGATAGGGCTGCAACAAGTGCAAACTTAAAAAAGTTGATCATAATGTTAAGTTTTATAACTCGATTGCCTGCGAGTTGTTAAACAAAAACGTCGAGGTAGGTCTTCTGACTCGTTCCGCAAAGCGCCTTCCCAATCCCTAAAAAGATCAGTGGCAAAGAGTGCCTTTTTACCCAAAGCGATGCTAAGCATTGCAGGGCAGGAACTTACAGCAGCAGGTACTGTTTCGGATTCACACCGAATTCCGTTTTAATCCGTGCGAGCGTGGCTCTACACCGGAACCTCTGACAGTGCAAAGATAGGAATAAAAAGTTATATTTTGTCTCATATCGCATTTTTTTTGAATTTTTGTGAGAATTTTTCTATATTTGCATTATGTTGTCAGAGGGCGCAAATAGTATGTCGATGGAGTGGTTTGCGATGCGAGCCACATATGGGCGTAACCTGATGGCACAACGGTTGCTCGAGCTAAACAAGATTGAGAGCTTTGTTCCGATGCGCAAGCGCACCACAAAGATTGGTCGCCGCATCAAGACAGACCTTGTACCCATTGTTCGCGATCTGATTTTCGTACTCGGCGAACGCGACATCGTTCAGGAGGCTAAAGGGCGAATACCCTACCTGCACTACATCACCCGACCTGCCGAGGGACGTAACGTTCCGGTGGTGGTACCCGACGAGCAGATGCAGCAATTTATTGCCGTATGTGCCGAGATAGACGACACTGCCGAGATTTTAGGAGGCGAGGCTACCCATTTCGAAGTGGGCGAGCAAGTCCGCATCACGGGAGGTAGCTTCAAGGGGTGTAAAGGTCGCCTCGTGAAGATCGAGGGCAGGCGTTCGAAACGCTTTGTAGTGGCAATAGAAGGGGTAATTGCCGTATCGATTTCGGGCATCAAGGCCGAGGATATGGAGAAGATTAGAGTTGAAATCACCAAAAGCTAATGGCTAACAGCTAATAGCTATTGGCATATATTAAAAAGTTGATGAAAGGTATTGTATTAGCCGGAGGCAGTGGAACACGCCTCTACCCAATCACAAAGGGTGTCAGCAAACAGCTGTTGCCTATATATGACAAGCCGATGATATACTACCCTATCTCGGTATTGATGTTGGCTGGTATTCGCGAGATACTTATAATCTCGACACCGCACGATCTACCAGCGTTCCGCAGACTTTTGGGTGACGGCTCGGACTATGGAATGCAATTCGAGTATGCCGAGCAGCCTTCGCCCGACGGGTTGGCACAAGCATTTATCATTGGCGAAAAGTTCATAGGCAACGACTCGGTATGCATGGTGTTGGGCGACAATATCTTCTACGGACAGGGCTTTTCGGGAATGTTGCACAAGGCTGTGGCTACTGCCGAGACGAAGAATAAGGCGACCATATTCGGCTATGCTGTACCCGACCCATCGCGTTTCGGCGTAGTGGAGAAGGACGAGCAGGGCAACATTATCTCGATTGTGGAGAAGCCCGAAAATCCGAAATCTGACTATGCAGTTGTAGGCTTGTACTTCTACCCAAACAAGGTTGTCGAAGTGGCAAAGGGTGTGAAACCTTCGGCTCGTGGCGAGTTGGAGATAACATCCGTAAACGACGCATTCCTGCGCGACAAGGAGTTGGAATTGCAGATTATGGGACGTGGCTTTGCCTGGCTCGACACGGGCACGCAGGAGTCTTTGTTCGACGCCTCGCGTTTTATCGAGGTCATCGAGAGTCGTCAGGGTGTGCAAGTGGCTTGCTTAGAGGAGATAGCTTGGCGTCAAGGGTGGATTTCAGACGAGGATCTGCTCCGCTTAGCAGAGCCAATGAAGCGCAATAGCTATGGTCAATATATGATTAACCTCGTTAAAGGCAGACGATAATGAAGATCAAGAGGTGTGATATCGAGGGACCCTTTATAATCGAGCCACGCATCTTCGAGGATGCTCGCGGATACTTCTTCGAGGCCTTCTCGGAACGCGACTTTGCCGAGCAAGTATGTGAGTGTCACTTCGTACAGGAGAACGAGGCAAAATCATCGTATGGCGTGGTGCGCGGGCTACATTTTCAGTTGCCACCACACGCTCAAAGCAAGTTGGTGCGTGTGATCAAAGGCAAGATAATTGATGTTGCGGTGGATATTCGCAAGAGCTCACCTACATTCGGCAAACATATTGCTGTGGAGTTGTCCGACGAGAATCACCGCCAGATATTTATACCGCAGGGATTTGCGCACGGCTACTCGGTGCTGAGCGAGGAGGCGATTGTCGAGTACAAGTGCGACAACTACTACGCGCCCGAAAGCGAAGGTGCCGTAGCGTGGAACGACAACTCACTCGACATCGATTGGGGCATCCCAGCCGACAAGGTGATACTTTCGGAAAAGGATAAGCACCACCCTACACTTGCCGAGTGCAAAGATCTTTTCGACTAATTTTTTTATGACAATATTGGTAACAGGCGGAAATGGGCAATTGGGCTCTGCGTTGCGATTGGCAAGCGCAGAGAGCTGTCATCGTTACCTATTTACAGACATCAATGAGCTGGATATAACATCCGTAGAGGCCGTGGAGACTTTCGTCGAGAGCGAGAAGATTGATGTGGTGATAAACTGCGCTGCCTATACTGCCGTAGATTTGGCCGAGGAGAACGAGGCGACAGCTGACACAACAAACCATAAGGCTGTGGCACTGCTCGCCAAGGTGTGCGCCAAGTACGATGCAACGCTCGTTCACATATCTACAGACTACATCTTCGATGGCAATACATCTGCGCCCTACACCGAGGAGGATGAACCTGCACCACTTGGCGCATACGGACGCACAAAGCTTGCCGGTGAAAGGGCGGTTGCGGCTTCGGGCTGTCGCCATATCATACTGCGAACATCGTGGTTATATTCCGAGTTCGGCAAGAATTTCGTAAAGACCATACGCAACCTCATATCGACGGGCAAGTGGTTTAAGGTTGTCAATGACCAGATAGGTACACCTACCTACGCCGGTGACCTTGCCGAAGCTATAGTGGCAATAGTAGATGGAGGGCAACTGCACAAGTGCGGCACATACCACTACTCAAACCTTGGCGAATGTTCGTGGTACGAATTTGCTGTGGATATTGGCAAGATGAGCGGTTACAAGGAGCGTATAGTGTGTCCTTGCACCACCGCAGAGTATCCGACAAAGGCTCAACGTCCGAAATATTCGGTGCTCGACAAGAGTAAATTCATAGATACATTTGGGCTTGCGATACCCGAGTGGAAGATATCGCTTGCAAGATGCATAGAACGATTAAACAAGAGTTAGCAAGATGGAGGCTAAACGCAATATTTTGATTACGGGAGGAGCCGGTTTCATTGGCTCGCACGTAGTACGCCGCTTTGTTACGCGCTACCCCGACTACAACATTGTAAATTTGGACAAGCTGACCTATGCCGGCAATCTCGACAATCTGCGTGATGTTGCCGAATACGGCAACTACACCTTTGCACAGTGCGACATCTGCAACTTCGAGGCAGTATTGGCTCTGCTTAGCGAACATCGTATCGACGGTATTATCCACCTCGCAGCCGAGAGCCACGTAGACCGTTCGATAAGTAACCCTTTCGAATTTGCGCAGACCAATGTTATGGGAACATTATCACTGTTGCAGGCTGCACGCCACTATTGGGAGAGCTTGCCCGAACGATACGAGGGGAAACGTTTCTACCATATCTCCACCGACGAGGTGTATGGTGCATTGGAACTGGATGGAGGTATGTTCCGCGAGGATACACCCTACGCACCTCACTCGCCATACTCGGCATCGAAGGCATCAAGCGACCATTTTGTACGCGCATTCCACGATACATACGGTATGCCTACCGTGATTTCGAACTGCTCGAACAACTACGGTCCGAACCAATATCCCGAGAAGTTAATTCCACTCTTTATAAAGAATATCTGCGAGGGTAAGCCGTTGCCCGTATATGGCAAGGGAGAGAATGTGCGCGATTGGCTCTACGTGGAGGATCACGCAGCCGCCATCGACCTCATCTTCCACAAGGGAGGCATTGCCGAGACCTACAACATCGGAGGTAACAACGAGTGGCGCAATATCGACCTGATAAAGTTGCTGATTAAGGAGGTAGATCGCCAACTTGGCAACGAGGAGGGGCATTCGCTACCGCTTATAACCTACGTCACAGACCGCGCAGGGCACGATCTCCGCTACGCCATAGACTCATCGAAGCTGCAGCGCGAACTCGGCTGGTCGCCATCACTCCAATTCGAAGAAGGAATACGTCGCACGGTTGAGTGGTATCTCAAATAGACTATCCGTGACACTTTTGCAGTTTCGTGCTCTTGAGTGCCAAATACTTGACGATGTAGACAAAGCCTATTGTAAGTATCAGGTTCAATACCAAAGTCAAAACCGAGATAAGCAGGATAGGTCCACCTATATTGTAGCCGAGGGCAATAAAGATAACACCCGCACCTACCTCGCCTCGGGTGAACATTCCAACCGAGAGGGCCAATCGCTCGATAAGCGAACGGTCACGATAGAAGAACATTGGTGCCAGCTTGCCTACATTGGAGAGTATTGTAACCACAAGAACGTGGAGCGCAATCTCCCAACCTGACATCATAGGAAGAGTTGCAATTATACTATCGGAGCTACTTGTTGCCGCTTCGCCACTCATATTGATAAGCGGCATACTCATTCCCACAAGGAGCATAAATATTAACGATATTGTGGTCGATGCACACTCCTCGGTTTTTCCTCCGATATGGCGATAGTTGATAATCATACCGAAGATAAATGCCGGCAGCAGCACCTCGATATGTATCGCGCCTTTCTCGCCAAAGAAGTGATTTGTAACTACATACACTAACAGTGTCGCACCATATACCAACGCTGCGTAGATTAAAATAGCGTACCATTTTTGCGACACATTCAGGCGTGACATATATCGCCAGCCCACAAAGAACATCGCAAAAATAGTAGTCAGCATGGCCACCATCTGCCAATTCATCTCGCCAATCATAGCTACCTGCAAGGGCACCATAAGTATAATGGTGTCAAGATCATCGAATATGGCAAGCGTCTGCGCCTTCTGATATATCCAACTCTTCTGCAGATTCATCGCTGCCAACATCGAGAAGAGAATTCCTGCAGATGTAGGGGCGGCAAAACGGCTCAAGAGAAGTGTTTCGGTCCACACGTCACCTCTACCCCACCACTCGGACGGCATTATTGCAAAGATATAATAGACAGCTATAAATATCCATGGCAGAGCAGCTGCCAACATCGCCACAAGATAGTCCTTGACGTATACGCGAACACTCGATTTGTCAATCTCGAACTCGCGACCTACATTTATCATAATAAATGCCAAACAGACGCCAAGCATCAGTTCCACTACGTGTTTCAGCTCGCCATACATCGCACCCATCTGCGACGGCAGCAGCTGCGACAGCACGAGTCCCAACATCAACATAAGCGAAAAGGCTATAACTTTCTTCATCGGCAATAAAGTCGTTTATTATGATTTTTTTGCAAATATATATCATTTTCTCGTATCCACAATAAAAAAGGGAGCAACAGCCCCCTTTTCATACATCATAGGTAGTTTTTACTACTCCGCCACAACCTCGCAAGTTGCTGCAATATTTGCAGACGAGTTACCTACGTGGATTGTGTAAGTACCCTTATTCACATCCCAAGCGTGAGTCTTGTCGTTCCAATAAGCGAGGTCTGAATAATTAACCTCGAACGAAACGGTAGTTTTGTCACCAGCCTTGAGGAATACCTTCTTGAACGCCTTCAACTCCTTCTTTGGTCGCAAGACAGTAGGATTGTTCTCCGAGATATACAACTGAACAACCTCGGCTCCTGCCATCGAACCGCTATTCTCCAAACGAACGGTAACCTTCAAAGGCTTCTCTGCCGAGATCGACTTATCGGCCCTAACCTTACCAATTTCGAAAGTTGTATACGACAAACCAAATCCGAATGGATAGAGAGGCTCGATGCCCTTAGTCTCGTACCAACGGTAACCAACGAGAACAGACTCCTTGTAGTGTACGTCGTAGGTGCGAGGAGCTATCCACAACTCGTTCAAATTCTTTTGAGTGTGGCTGATGCCCATACCGCGTGGAATCATTCCATAAGCAGGTGAATCCTTGAACGACTTCTCGATAGTCATAGGGAGCTTGCCCGACGGATTGATCTTTCCTACGATAATGTCGGCAATTGCCTGCATACCGCTCTGACCAGGATACCAGCCGTATATAATAGCCGAAGCCTTATCGTTCCAAGCTCTCATATCGACACCCGAACCCGAGAGAACCAATACGATAACGTTCTTGTTTGCTGCACAAGCCATACGAACCAATGCCTCGTCCTCCTCCTGCATGGCGAAAGGACGCTCATAGCTCTCGCTGTCGCGTGTACCTGTAGCAACAATAACTACGTCCGCCTTCTGCAACTGGATAAAGTTTGGCTTCTCGACAGCTGTAACCTTTGCACGAAGCGAGTTCAAGAGTGCCTGTTCCGAAGTCACCTGATTAAAACCCTTAACCTTCGACGAGCCACCACCCTGAGGAGCTGTCTTTGCCCAACGACCTACGAGCAACACACGCTGACCCTCCTTCAACGGGAGAATGCCGTTGTTCTTCAAAAGCACGGTACCCTCGGCTGCAGTCTGCAACGACACCTTCTCATGCTCAGGCAACTTCGATGCGAGGTGATCCTCGTTTGGCTGACCATTCTTGAAACGCTCGTACAAGCCGAAACGTATGCAGGTAGCAATCATCGGACGTATCATATCGTCGATATTTTTCTCGGTCAGCTCGCCCGACTTCAAAAGGTCGCGCACCTGATTGATGTGATAGAACTCGTTTACCTGACCAGGCATCTCGACATTCTGACCCGAAAGAACGATCTTCTTCCAATCAAACACCGAACGCCAATCAGTCATTACCATACCTTTGAAACCGAGAGTGCCACGAAGGAGGTCGGTGATAACATACTTGCTCTGACCTGCCCACTCGCCATTTACGAGGTTGTATGAGGTCATAACCGAGCCTGCACCTGCGTCGATACCTGCCTTGAATGCAGGGGTGTAGATCTCCATAATCGCACGCTCATCAACAATAGAGTTCGACAACTTGCGGAGGAACTCAGTGTTGTTGCAGAGGAAGTGCTTCAAACAAGCCATTGTACCTGTGCCTTGCATACCCGTAACATAGTTCTCGACCATACGGGCAGCCAAATATGGATCCTCGCCGAGGTACTCGAAGTTACGACCGCACTGCGACGAACGGTAGATATTCATACCTGGACCGAGCAACACGCCTGCACCGGCCATACGTGTCTCCCAACCTACAGCCTCACCATACGCCTTAGCCAACTCAGGGTTGAAAGTTGATGCAAGCATAATGTTAGCAGGGAACTGTGTGGTCTTCTCGGGGTGACGCACCTCATTCTGATCAGGAATCGAGTGGTTGATACGCACACCTGCCGAAGCATCTACCATAAATACGTGTGGCAGACCCTTAGCCGGCGCTCCCGGAAGGAAGAACTTGTTGTGACCGTGGGTCATCTCAATCTTCTCCTCGAGCGAAAGCGTTGCCAAAACCTCGTTGGCTTTGACGGTAGCCTCTTCCCACGAAATCATTTCGCCCCTCTTCTGAGCAAATGCCGATGTTGCCAACGCAATGGCAACAAACGAAAGAATCAGTTTTTTCATACTTTTATTTGTGTTAGTTGTTTATAGTTGCTTTGAAACGCAGAAATCGGGTAATTCAAAATTATCCGATCTCTGCCTATCTGAAGTCCATCAAAAAAAGAACTTTCAGAAACTATTTTACTTTTTCTCCTGATTTGCAGTAGGAGCAGCAACAACCATAGTCTTGTCAATACGCAACGTAACATTGCTATCAACCTCGATCAAGAGAGTTGCCTCCTCTACCTTCTTTACCACCGCGTAGATACCGCCTGCAGTGATAACCTTATCACCCGACTTAAGACCATCGCGGAACTTCTGCATCTCCTTGCGACGCTTCTGCTCGGGACGCCACATAAAGAAATACATAATAAGAATCATGGCACCGATCATAACCCAAAAGGTCCAGTTGCCACCCATAGCCTGCTGAGGAGCTGCAGGAGCTGCCGCCTCAGTAACTGCTTGCAAAAGTGTAATCATAATCTTAATAGTGTTTTAGTTAATTATTTATATCAATATTTTTGCCATTTCTACAAAAGTCCCTTGCCGGTCTTAATAATCTTGCCGTCACTGACCATAGAGGATACAATCTTGTCGAGCACGCCATTGATAAAGCTGCCACTTGAAGAGGTCGAATAGCACTTGGCTATGTCGATATACTCGTTCATTGTCACACGAATAGGTATCGATGGGAAATTCTCAGCCTCAGCTATAGCTGTTACGAGGATTATCTGGTCCATAAGTGCTATGCGCTCGATATCCCAATTGCTCATAGAGTTGTCGAGAAGGAGAGATATGCGGTCATAGCCAGCGATAGCGTAACGCAACAACGACTTTGCATAGTCGAGGTCCTCTTCGCTCTTGAACTGTGGCATCAGCTTGATACTCTCGTGCGTCTCGCGCATAGAGAGTATGGTACGCGACACCATAGTAAGAATAAAGCCGAGGTCATCGTTCCACAATGCAGACTGCTCCTCGAGAACATTTTCGAGTGGCTCAAACTCCTCGAGCATTGTCATATAGATATCCGACACCAGCTGGGCATCCTCGCGGAAGGAGCGCTCCTCAGAGAGCATATACTTCTGATAGAATGGCTGACGGATAAGTGCATTGTAGAGTGCCACGATAAGGTCGCGGTGATTTTTCCACGAGAGCTTACGGCTCTTAAGCTCGGCCAGCAGATTCTCATCCTCGGCGAGTCGTACGACAACCTTATTCTCTACGAACTTGCGGTTTGGGTGCAAATCGTCGTATGTAGGCAACTTCTTGTTTTCGCCAATGCGGATACGCTCGGCAGCATACTCGGCAATCTCGGGAACGAGTGCGAGTAGGTGAAAATAGAGGTCGTAGGCGCGATCAATCGAGAGCACGAGATTTTTCTCGCTTGCTGCGGGGGTCAAACCCTCACACTGAGTGTGGGCATAAACGGCCTTTACAACCTTAGTTCTGAGTACTCTTCTGCTCAACATAAAATCAAGGAGCTAATCAATTTTTCTATATCGAGTGCAAATATACAAAAAGAAACGGAAAACGGAAAGCGGAAAACGGAAAACTTTAGTTTTTCGGTTTTCGCTTGGAGTGGAAAACGGACCGCCGCGATTAAGCCGAGAGCAGAGGCTGCTTGCAGACTATGCCGAGGCGGAGCGGTGAAAAGCCTGCAAAGCAGGGTTAAAGCGGAAAACGGAAAACTTTAGTTTTTCGGTTTTTCGCTTGGAGTGGAAAACGGACCGCCGCGATTAAGCCGAGAGCAGAGGCTGTTTGCAGACTATGCCGAGGCGGAGCGGTGAAAAGCCTGCAAAGCAGGGTTAAAGCGAAAAACGGAAAACTTTAGTTTTTGTTAGCGAGGGCGAGTAAGGGTGATGACACGCAATGGAAATCAATGGTGTTGCAGTCTACGACCGCCTAATGACTATTAAAGCTACCCCTAACCACCCTCCTATTATGAGTAAATTACACATATTTATTCTTTTTATCGCATTTACTGTTTTATTTATCGCACTTGCAACTATTTAGTATTGAGCTATATGTATGTTATGTTAAAATTTTGCTCAAAAACGGCTATGAAATCGTTTCGGGTAAATATACAACATATATAACAGGCATTCCTTACACGATGAATGTAACAAGCAACGACGGAGCTTGGGAAGAAGGGGGTACTGTAGCTTGGAATACCGCTGGGGGCTTACAATTGGGCTATTATCAGTGGGGTGGTGCAGCTTATGTAAGCAGAACTTTCTTCATTCCTGCAAATATTACTGTTAAGGTAACAGCAAACGGAACAGTTTCCGGCACAGGTTCGTTGTGGAAGGAAGCAAATACAGCAACCATTACTGTAGGTTCTTCGACTGTAGTCTCCAGCAAGAAGAATGGTAAAGGCGATCAGGCTTGGAGTTGTTCTTCTGCAAGTGCTTCGATGTCATCGAGCAACAATGTTGTAAAGATTAACAGTAGCTACAACCTCGAACAGGCTCGCGTAGTAGTGAAGGCTTTGTCGATAGAGTACTAATAATCTAATTATAGAAAAGAAACACCCTTGCAACTAAAATTGCAAGGGTGTTTCCTTTTATAGTTAAATTTGTGGGGAAGAGCCTTATGCGGATTGCATTTAATATAGAATCGCAAAAGATTGTAGAAATATTCCGGAGTTCTTACCGAATACATTAGAATCATTATCTCCGGATGCGTGCAAACAAGCGTACGGATATGAAGGGGAGAGAGTTACACTACCACTCTTGGCAGAAAACTTGCTATCATCATATCCATTATTGCTAACATACTCCGTGTAGAAGACATTCGTTTTAGCATCGCCCCCTGAGGATGGAGAGACGTAGAATGTCTCGTTAAATTTCTTTGTCCAGTTGTTTGGAGTGTAACCATACAGCGGTATTGTCACGGATAAAGTCAGAGAAGCCGGAATATGGAATTTTGGAGAGATGGCATACGCCTCTTTAGTCTTCAAAATAAAGCTTCCATCCTGATAAGCCTGATTACTGCAAACCCAATTCGTAGGATTTGCCGATTCAAAGCTGATAGTGTACGGAATACCCGTTACGTGAGTGGTGTATTTCGCTGATTCACAGACGTATCCGTTCGCTAATGCGATTTTAACATAACATACATATTGTCCCCAATCACTGTAAGCAATTGTAATAGACTTTTCGTCGCCGAGAGTCTGCGTTGTTGTGTTCGAACCGTAGTAGATTGTATAGGTCTTACCATTAACAAGATTGTTGGCTACATACGAGTCCGAAAGATTTGCCTTAATCTTCAATAGATCACCATCAATGTCATTATTCTTTTCAGTATTGCCATCCTTCGAATAGGAGCTAACCACAGAGTAATCTGTTATAGTCGGAATCGAAGTTACATTCTTGGTAACCTCGCCACACTCCAACCACTTCTCCTCGCCATTGACAAGCACCTTTGCCACAGGCTGAACCTTATAGGAGCCACTTGCCAAGCCCGAGATAACGATTGGATCGATTGACAATACGCCACTCTGCTGCGAAGCCTCGTGGAACACGCCATTGAGCTTCACACCAATAGCCAAGACCTGCTCGGCAGCAATATTGCCATTGACCTTTACGTTATCAACATAGATGGTGCTACCTGCCAAGTTAAAGTTCGGATCAGTTGTATACTCATCATACCAAGTCTCGATGGTTGCACCCTCCAAAGTTGCGCTCTCCCAAGTGAGAAGGAATCCGGCACGGTGGCTCGCAGCGATAGCTACCTCTTTATCTATAACACGAGTGAGTGTGGAGCCGTCAATACCAACCGCAGTAATCGTGAGAGTATTTGCAGGGAGGGTTGCCGGAGCAATATTCACGCAGTATGTATAGGCACCATCCGCATCACTCGCAATAGATTCGAGGTTTGTTGCAACAATCTCTTTACCGCTACCTGCAAACGAAAGCGAAAGGACCTTGGTCTGCGAAACTGTTGCAGGAGTTATTTCTTTTAATACATTTATAAGATTATTGTATGCAGTTGCCTTCAACTCATCTACGCTATTAAGAACATTACTCTTGTCGCCTGTTGCTGCGCCAGTTTTTGCATCGGTCAGACCAACACTCTGTGCTGTACCCGAGAATGCACCGGCAATGGCCACATCGTTAGACTTGATAACAATCTGCTTCAACTGTTTTGGAGTTACGCCATCAGCCTCGTAAGCACGAATTGCAATAGCACCGGTCAAAGTAGTTAAAACCTTTGTGCCGATATTTGTCGAATTTACTGCCTCATCTGTCGATGCATACATATATGGTTCCCACTTACCATTCTGGGTTGTAGGAACAGTGATATTCAAAGTGGATGTATAGGTAAATCTTCCTACTCCGCTAGCAGACCAATTATCCCATCCGCTAACCCAGGCACTATCCTCATATGTAAGGTTATCCACTGACAACTCGCTTGATGTCGAGAAGGATACCGCCGATGCAGGGTATGCGAGGTGATAGATACGAGGTGTGGTTGCATCTACCGTAATATCGCCACTGAACAACGCCTTGCTTGTCCCCCAGCCATCCTTAATATTCAACTTATTAACCGTACCGAAGGTTGTGCCGTAATTTGCGTGCTCCTGCAAGATTGCAAGCTGGTCGTTCTCCTCCCACAACGCACTCAAATCGCTACCATAGGTCGCCTTGGTGTCATCCTCGCCAACACCCACCTCGGCATAAATTGTATGTGATCCTCCCACATTGACAGTGCTGCCCTGCGATGTGCCCAAATCCATATTGTTATAATCGTTCTGACAAGCAGCAAAAGCAGCAAGCGCCAAAACCGAAACAAATAACTTCTTCATATCTCTTTCTTCTTACTTATTATTCTTACTAATAGACTTCGTATCCGCTATTTCCCGATAAATCCGACGATGATAACTGCTCTCTAAGACCCGAGAGCGACATAGTCATATAGACATCGTCGCTAACGACATAGTCGTCAAAGATTTCGCAAGTCTCCTCGAATGACTCCATAATCGTACGAAATAACTCACCGCAGTTGGCACGATGTTTCATATACTCGATGAAATCCTCGTGCTCCGCCTCGGACATAGCCACACTCGAGCCCCTACCCGATGCGTTCGTCTTCTGTTTGCCGTCGGTACAACCCGGAAGAGTCATAACGATAACAAGCGAAAGGAGTAAAACAATCCACTTCTTCATACCTAACCCTTTTCCGTTAAATTGAGTACCAACCATCATCAACTCCACCACCGAAGCTTACGTTGCCTGTCGAGGCCTTATAACCCTCCTCGCAAGCTACATTCACCACCATCAACGATGGTGCAATGTACTCCTCATTCTTCTTGCTAACTAACATATCTGTATACTAATTTGTGGTTTTTGCATCTATACTATTACTAATTCTCTACTTACAAAAGTAGTTTATTAAAATTTTGCAAAAAAATTTTTTCAACGAATCGGCTGTTTATTAAAACGGAAAGGACGGGTTATGCGCGAATAAAAGAAACGCATCTTGCGGATATTCAAAATAGCGCATATTTATCAAATGTTATGTCATATAACACATTGATAATCAATCATTAAAATCACCAGCAAACAAAACACCCCCGCAACCGAAAGTTGCGAGGGCGATATGAGTTGATAATTCTGATACTATCTGTACTCGATAAGAATCTTATGCAAGTAGTAGTAGTAGCTCTGAGTCATTCCACCAAAGATACCTGCCTTAGGCACTGCCGACACACACATATAAGGATTCGACTTGCTCAACACAACATTGGTATCATCTCCCTTGTGAGTTGTAAGTCCCGCAGTCTGGCCGGTGCTTACTGTGTTAAATCCTGAATATTTGTTGGTTTGAACCTTGCCTGTTGTACTCGAAACTGCTCCAACATAAAATCAAGGAGCTAATCAATTTTTCTATATCGAGTGCAAATATACAAAAAGAAACGGAAAACGAAACCGACGACAAACCGAGAACAGAGGGTGCTTGCACACTTTGTCGAGGTGCGAAGGAGGAAAAGCCTGCGCAGCAGGATTAAAGCGGAAAACGGAAAACTTGCAAAGTTTTAGTAGGATTTAATAGGAATCGGGCATTCTGCCCTTAATAGGAGCGCACCTATGGTGCTTGAATAGGATTTGATAGGAGTGGATAGGAAACGCACCTACGGTACTTGAATAGTAGTTAATAGAAAAGATTATCTAATCCCATCTAATCCCATCTAATCCCACAAAAAAACGCCCTCCCGATTGTTCGAGAGGGCGTTTTTATCAAAAACCACACCTATTAGTAGCAGATGTAAGCCTGCATAATATAAGTATTCGTAGCAATTCTAAAGTCTTTAGCTGTAAATACCATACAAGGATTCGATGAGGTCAATGTGAATGTTGCATCGGCAGTCTCAAGTGGTGCATCTGACACAAGACCACTAAAATCCGATGTATACGAAATTGTAACATAAGTACCGCTTTCACTTGCAGAGGAGTTTCTATTTCCTGCATAGATATAGCTCCTATTGTAATTTCCCGTACTGGTCGCATTTGTCGAAGCAGCAATAGCTGCCTTAACTGCAAGCGAGCCATTCGGAGTGTGGAAAGCAGGAGAGATAATACAACCCAATTTGGATGTGCTCAAACCCGATGGGCTATCTACTTGCAACTGCGTACCCTTATCCGAGATATTGGTATACTTCCAATCCGAATAGTCTGCCGAACGCCAATCTGCGTGGTAAGGCACACCTGTAACGTGGGTTGTGTAGGTTGGACTCTGGCAAACATAGCCATTGTCCAACTCAACAGCAACATAACAGTTGTATGCATCCCAATTTACAGAGAGTGTCGAAGCATTTCCGAATGTCTCGGTACGGGTAGAGCCACCATATACAAACTTGTGCTGGTTGTTCTTAACGAGGTTGCTTGCAACATAAGCATCGCTCAAAGCAACACCGCTAACACGCAACTCGCTACCTGGGATATCGTTGGTTGTATCCACATTTCCATTATTCGAGTACGACGAACGGATATTTGCGCTTACAGTAGGAATCGAAGTTACAACAATAGAACGATTAACAACCTCCTGACCATTGATAGTTACAACGACATTGTGGCTACCAGACTCAACTGCAACCTTGCCATCAACAACCTGCTTGGTTTCGCCATTTACAGTTACAACTGGCTCACCACCAACTGCAGTAACATAGATTACACCTCCCTCGAGAGCCGAGCTACCATTGTTAGCATAATTCTCGTACCACGAGTCAATCGAGCCCTCAACAGCAGGAGCCGGCTGACGCCACTCAACATTCAAGATTGTGCGCTTGCCGGCAACAAAGTTCTTCGATGGGAGCTCATAAGTCAAGCTCTCGCCCTCAGCATCAACCATAGTCAGGTTAAAAATGAAGTCACCCTCACCGAGGTTGAAGATTGCTGTATCACCATTAGGCTCGAGCGATAACTCCTTGCCCGAAAGGGTTTGAGTATAGGTCAAGTCGCCATTGACATTCCAAGTTGGAACAAAGTCGCTCTCCGAAGTAAGGGTAGCCTTTACAATGTTCTTGCGAGCAGCACGGCCCGACTCCCAGAAGCGAAGCTCGAAAGCCGACGAGAGGTAGTTCATCTCGACTGTACCGAGATTTGCCACGGTAGCCGCCTCAACGGTACCATAGAGGACTGGAGTCCAAACACCTGTCTGTGCAACTGTAAGCGAGTAGTCTGCGCCCAACTGCGCTGCAGGATATACAAAGTGGAACGCTGCGACACCCTCGGTAGCATACTCGAAAGCCGCGTTGTAGAAGTTTCCATTTTCATTAAGTTTGAGCTCGTTTACCGCCATGCTACCTGCATTCTGATAAGCAGCGATAATATCCGAAGACTCCCAGCCCCAATTCAAATCGCTATCGAAAGCACGGCTCTCGCACACCTCGATCTCCATTGGAGCGGTAAACGTTGCGGAAGTGGTATTGACATCAGTGATATCTGTCGAACAACTTGCAAATGCTGCAAGTGCCAAAACGTATGCAAAAATCTTTTTCATCTCTTCTCTCTTGATTTTAAATTCAACACTCGGCAACATTACACCCAATCGTCGTCGCTACCATTATCACTACCTCCCGGTACCAAAAAGCCAGAGTTGAAGTCACTCTGAACAAATCCCAACTCACTTGCGACCTCGATAAACTCGGCAAGTGGCTTAATGTAATTTTTTTTCATCATTTTTTATTATTGATTAATTTTTCTCTCTACCTACTTAATTGTATAAATACAATTCTAATAATCGGCTGCAAATATATATACTCCATATATCAGAAAAAAATTTTTTCAACGAACTGACATTTTTTTTCAATAGAAACACATAAAAAAAGCGAGGAGCAGCACTAAATGTACTGCTCCTCTACAATTCATCTGCTTTATTGTACCCTATTTGACTGGCTGGTAGGTAAATGTCTTGAATACTTCACCGCTCTCATTCTTCACCTCGATAACCATCTCTTTTGCGTTTGCAGTAACGTCGAGATACTGCTTTGGCGCAAAGACGAGTGTAGGGAATGTGCGGTTATGCACACCGAGATCACGGTACGAATAACGGTGAGTGTGACCCGAGATCATAAGGTTAATACCCTTGTCCTCACAGCGCTGGCAGAGGTGTTTCCAAGCGTGACGACCACCGTGCCACGAGTAGTCGTTCAAAGGAATATGCGAAAGGATAACTCGGTATGGCGCGGTCTTGAACTCCTCACTCGCCAAAACCGACTCCAACCACTTACCCTCATTCTCGCGATATAGGTCGAAGGCAGCTGTACCATAGTACTCGATGTCGCTATCCGGCTTATCCTCGCCACCATCAATCACGATAAAGAATACCGGACCCTGACGGAATGCATAGTATGGCATACCTGTCCAAGTTGGATAGTACTCCATATACTTCTGAGCAAAGTTTCCACGCGACTCGTGGTTACCACGAACATAGTAGAATGGAGTATTCGTTACATCCAACGTCTTGTGGATAGTTGTGAAGAGTCTATCGAAGTGGCCCTTTTCACTCGACATCGTAGTCACCATATCACCATTAAAAGCCACGAAGTCCTTACCAACAAGGCGATCTGGTGTGATAAGGCTCTCGAAGAGTCCTTCTGTGTAGTTGTTGTAGTGAACGTCCGTCACCATCAAGAATGACACCGACTCCTTCTTGCTGTCATTGGTACGGAAAGTCAATTTTCCACCGTGAGCATTTGTAGCCTTCGAGATAGGCTTCGACAACTTGCCGTTCTTATCCTCCTGCTGCGAGAACACCTCATACTCGTAGAGTGTTCCAGGAGTCAAATTCTTGACAGGCACACGGTGTACTCGACGGTTATACTTCAAGCCGAGATGACTCTCGGTGAAAGTAACCGATTTCTTCTCATCCACACCCTTGACATCTACCCAACCATATGTTGCTTTGTCGGTAACCCATACGATGTAGGCAGAGGTTTCGGTCAGAGCCTGAACATAAGGTCCATAAAGGATCTCAGCAGCCTGAGCAGCAAACGTCATGCAAAGCGTCAAGCAAAGTACTAACAGTTTTTTCATAATAATTATATTTTAAGTTTCACAAATTTACTCTTCATCCTCGACAAGTATCCACTCCGGCAACTCCGAGCGGACATATACGGCAACGATGCTCTCGTCATCGACAGCAACCCACACCATTCGGTTTTTGGTCAAATCGTGCACATAGTATCGGTGCTCCCAATCGCCCTGACCATAATCGTACATACCCCTGATGATGGCAGCTCTATCGGTGTAGATATCGAAACGTCCCGATCTCTTATGCACCTCCATACTGCCGAGGTTGTCGTATGTCACAAACGTTCTGTCCTTGCGCTTAAACTCTATATATCGGTAGGTTCCCTCGCCGAGTTCAACGCCATCATCAAAGCTCTCCATGCGCCATACGCCTGCGATGTTGTTGGGTGTGACATCGAGGTACTCGTGCGCTCCAATTTTGCCATTCTCACACGAAGCGAGCGCAATCACCGAGAGCAATAGCAACGCAAATTTAGTAATTCTGCCCATATTATCTATAATCTTTCTTTTCAAGTTAGTTCTCTCTTATCGTAATCTTTACCGTGCTCTGTCGAGGCGGAATATTCAATCCTCTAATATATAGAACATATCCACCTGCAGTGTTTGTACCATCTTGTGGTTCATACTCCACAACCATATCGCCCTCCTGCTTTGGAGCAAGCGTTGTCGGCTCGAAACGGACCTTAACTCCCTTTGGCAGGAAGTGTGCATCAACCGAAGGTCGCAAGGTCGCTGTTCCACCATTCATTACAGCAATACGAATGCTCTGTCGCACCGCATAATCGAACTGTACCTCCTCTTGTCGCAAGCGCAATGCTCCACGCTCATAGGGATAGTCGTCGCTTCGGTCTGCCGATGCCGTAACTACGCCCTGTAATTGCAATATCGCTGACGGGGCATCCGTCGAGGCATTCGTATATACGAGCACTCGCTGCATCACCCGTCCAGCGTGTCCACGAGGGTAATATTTCAATATCATCGTAGTTCGTTCACCCGGAGCAAGCACCATACGTTGCACCTCCGCTTTCAAACAACCGCACGTACTCTTCAATCGGGTTATTGCCACCGTTTCGGCACCACCGTTAATCAACGTTGCACTACCCTGCCACACGCCCGACATCTCGTCTATTGTACCGAAATTGACCTTATCGTCAATTATACGTAGCGACGACTCTGCCACCTTTGGCGATGCAGCTTCGAGGAGTCTCTCTTGCGGTATAATTCTGATCTGCGCATCAACAAAGTGCACAGACAAAATCACCAGCACAAACACCACGACATCTCTTTTCATCTCTCCTACAACCAACCGTTCGACTTGCTCACCGTAATCACGAATGAGTGTTTCTCGCCATTGCTTGCCACAATCTGAGCTGCTGTAGTACCGCTCTTCAAACCTTTGAACAGAAGTTTGTCACCACTCTTTTCGTATGAAGCAACCAAATCATCCTCGATTGTAATTGTATAGGTCAATTGCTCGCCACCGACAAAGTACATAGCCGGAGCGATGGCCATAGCACCACCAACCTTGACGGTGATATTCGGGAAGTGCATCTGCACTCCGACATCTTCACCTGCAATGGCGGCAAGGAACTTAGCCGTATTTACCTGTCCTGCACCCATCTGCCTCTTGAACGGAGCCAATGGCATCTGAATAGGTTGTATAGGGCCCATATCGGCAACATATCGATTGTATAGCTTATAACCCGTCATATAGTTATCTATCGGGGTCACATTCTGCGCATCGTGCAACAGCTCGCGGATCTCCTCAGCCTTAAAGTGCTTACGGAGCTTGGTTGCATACGACAATCCGAGAGCTACGACAGCCGAGATATGAGGACAAGCCATTGATGTTCCCTCCATATAGCCATAGCCCGACTCGCTGATATGCTCAGGCAGAGTCGAGAGGATACATCCCACGTCACCATACGCCTTGGTCGCATCGTTGTAGTAGTCGTAGTAGTAGTCCTGATCGCCACCCGGAGCCGAGATAGTTGTACCCGGACCATAGTTGGTGTAGGTTGCAGGCGTAAAGTCAGCCGATGTTGCAGCTACCGACACACAATACTCTGCTGCACCCGGATAGCCCGCCATTGCTGCACACTCGTTGCCTGCAGCAAAGACCGCCACACCACCCTCGATAACGCCATTCGGAGAACCTGCGTTATTGATAAAGTAGTCCAAAGCCTCCTTCTCGATAGGCGAACCTGCAATCCACTCCTCTTCCGAAGCATAGCCTGCCTCGCCCCATTCGTACTCGTTTGCTACGCCCGAGACATAGCCCCAGCTACATTGCAACACCACTGCGCCATTGTCGGCGGCATACTTCATAGCTCGCACCACATTGTACAATCCCGTGGAGACATTTCCCGAGAATATCTGGCATACCATAACCTTAACTCCACTATTTGGAGTTCCATCACCTCCGGCAATCGAACTTACGCCTATAGAGTTGTTATTCACTGCGGCAATTGTTCCGGCGACGTGAGTTCCGTGTCCCGAATCGTAGTTATCGTTCCATGTGATCTTGCCCGTATCGTGAACAAAGTTATAGCCATTCTTGTCGCCCTTGTAACCATTCTGGTCCTTATCCTCGTCGAGCGAGCCATTCTCGTCGCTATTAACCCAAATATTCGCTGCCAAATCTTCGTGCTTGACATAGATACCCTCATCGAGTACAGCTACCACTACCGAGCTATCGCCCGTACTCCTCTGCCAAGCATCAACCACCTGCACATCGGCACCTGCAAGGCTCTTCACAACGTCATCCTTGACGAACAACGAGCCATCATTTTCGAGGTTCCATTGGTGCGCATACAACTGATCGTTGAATGGCTGCCGCAAAGCACGAGTCGCACTCGACATCCTCGCTAAGGCCTCCTTCGAGATAGGCATTGCCTTGCGGGTATTGGCACGTTTGATGGTGCGATTGACATCGACCTTCTGCACCTCGCCCAGCTGCGAAAAACGACGTGCCACCTCCTCTGCGGAGTATTTATTACTATATCGCACAATATACCAGCAGTTCAATCCGTCGCGTACGGTGCGCTCTTCGTGGCGTGGATCGACAGGAAATACTCGCGACAACTCGAATCCCCCGACAATATCGAGCAACTCATCCACGCTGCCTACTCCACTGCGTGTTACCTCCGAACGTACAAGATGCTGTTCTTCGAGCATAGAGGCTACCTCAGGTGCGAATTTCACAAATATCTCGCCTGCTGCGTACGCCTCACCTTGAGTCGGTTGCTGCGTAACCTCCACCTCATTCTCCTTCACGCAAGAGGTAAAGGCGAATGTTGCACAGAGCATTAGTGTTATAATCTTGTTATATTTCATCCTCTTCATCCAAATTACTTCGTTATCGTTTCGTCCTCCTCGGTATCGGTACCTTCATCGACAGCATTTGCCAACTTCTTTTTCGGGTACCACTTCTCGTAGTAGTCTACAAGTGATGCCGGAGCATCCTCGAACCCCGCTTTAGTTCCGTCCGCTGCATATCCCTCTTGAGGGAAGATCAAACTGAACGGTATCCACCAATCGAGTGCAGGGTGCATCATCAACCACTTTGGCACCTTGCCCGAAAAGCGGTTGCCGTTGATACGGAAGGTCTTGGTCGTAGGCATAATCTTTGGCGTGCCGATCAGTTCGCGAGGGAGTGTATCGGCTGCAATTACCTCCTCCTCGCTCCAGCGCGGAATATTCGGATCGTCCTCGAATGTAGGAAGTTCTCCGTGCAAATAGTTTACACTCAACACCAAAGTATCCAGACCCCAGGTGAGAAGATGCTCAGGGAACTTCTCCTCGCCGATAAGACCGCCAATCTTCTCCATGTCGCGTGTTGTGTTGCTCAGATCCGACACTGCGTGACGCTGCTGCGCATTCATAACTAAGGCGCGGAGCTTAGGGAAGTTCTCCTTGGTAAGCACCGAAGGTATTCTCTGGAAGTTGTTCGAGCCAAGATCGAGATACTCCAAATTCTTCAGATTTACAAACTCCGCAGGCAACTCGGTCAGACCGAAGGCACCGACAGTCAATCGCTTCAGATTGGTGAGTTTACAGATATGTTCGCCAATATTGATGCTCTTCAACATCGAGTTCTCGTTCGAGAAGATATATATCTCGTCCGCAGCAGTAAGGTACTGTATCTCGTATGGCAAGCCCTCGAACGAGTTGCAGAGGAATATCTCTACACTCTTTACACGACCAACCTTCTCGGGTGTACATCCCTCCATTCGCGATTCCCACAATGTCACACCATTCCATGTATCCATCGTTGTCGATGAGTCCCAAATGGTCCAACACTGCATAGTATTGGCGATATTGAGCAGCGACAACGAATCACCGGCACGTGTATCGGGCACGATAGGCTCGGCAGCCTCCTGACGAACACTCAAGACATCGCTCTTGGCAACTTCAATCTCATCTACCGGCAAGAACTTTACATTCGCAAATCGCTCTCTCGCCTGATTGTTAATCTTCCAATTAAAACGAATCTTCACCTCGCGAGGACGAACCCCTCGGTCCAATTCGAGGTTGTACGACTCACACGACAGCCAATTCTTCTCGCTATCGGGAATATCGACCTTGAAATTGAAATTCGAGCGAACAACGACATCAAAATGGCGCTTGCCGTAGTCGGCATATCGCTTGATATTCGCCTCCGTATTATCCACCTCGACAGCATAGGTATAGCCTGCCTGCTTAACAGTAATGTGCTGTGCCTCGTTGGTTGCTACATTCTGAATCTTCACTACAGCAGAGCGGGCCTTGGTGGTCAAAGCCGAGTCGATAATAAAATCGCACGTCACTGCACCACGTCCATTTGCCGGAGAGACCGTAATCCAAGGGTTCGGATCGCCCGGATTGGGATCACCCATCTGTTGCGGTGCAACCGATGCAACCCACTCGCCTTCAGTTGCGATACGGATCTTCTCGACTCCTCCCGTAGCACCTATCTCAATGAGATTGCGGTCAGACTGTACACCCTCGACAGTGTCAGGTGTACAAGCCACAATGGCAACAAATGCCATTACCAATATTATTATATAGTTCTTCATCTTCATTATTTCGCCCTCCGCTTTTACTCCAACATTGCATCACAGTTCAAAATCTTCTGCGTCTTATCATAGTAGAGGATATAAGCTCCTGCCTGCCATGCATAGCAGATATCCGATGCATCGAAAACAATGTTCGGATTGTCGCTGATATCGAGATAGTAGCACAATGTCGAGATTGTATCGTCTATAACTCTCAAATCGTTCGATCCGAGATACAAGCCACGCAAACCTCTGTGCTGGTAGATGCCTTGTGGCCACTCGCGCAAACAACGCTCACCCTTCTCGTTGCGCTGGCTACGCACTGCCAACACTGTCAAGCCCTCGGAATCGAGAGGTCTCCGAGGGAACTCCTCAAAACGGTTGAACGACAGATCGACACCATAGAGATATGGCATATTGCCGGCGTGCCAATCCTTCGGCAACTTCTTCAAACGATTGTACGAGAGGTCAAACGAGAAGTGGTTGATGGCGTTCTTATGCGAGAACGAGCCCTCAGGAATCTCCTCAATCTGGCAAGCACTCAAGATGATATACTCGAACAACGAGTTCGAGTCGGCAAATGCCTTCGGATACCTCTTCATCGGGTTCAACGACAGGGTCAAGGTCTGAACCTTTATGCCGTGATAGCCATCCTTACCACTCTTCTCTTCATCTTCACATCCCGTAATGAGATTACCGGCAAAGCTGACCGAAGTCATCGTCTCGGGGCTATTCGAATTGAAGATATTAGGCAACTTCGTGAGTTTGTTATAGTTCACCGAGAAGGTCTCCACATCGTCATATCCGCAAAAGTAGCCGTCAGCAGCACGAGGCAGAGCTGTAATCTCGTTATTGTCAAGATACAACTGCGTAAACGACACATCTTTGCCGAGTCCTTCGACATGGGATATCTTGTTGAACGCCAAATCGAGCAGACCGATAGCCTCCAAGCCACCATCGTTATCGCCGGCACCCTTGCCGAACATCTCCTTGGTAAGCTTGGTCAAGTTATTCTCGCGAGCATACAAAATCTCGATAGTCTTACGCGAAGCACCTCGAGCTAAGGCCGTAAAACCTTTGTTCATTTCCTCGCTCGACCACTGCTTATTATTCGAGATATTCACCGACTGCAAAGCAGGCATCTCGGCAATCACCATCGGGAACTTGGTCATCTTCGGGCAATTGTAGATCTCCAAATCGGTGAGACCCTCCAACGCCGCCATTGTGCTTGGCAACTCGGTAAGTTCGCCATTGGCAACATAGAACATAGTGAGTTTCTTCAGATTGCCTATCTCGTCAGGCAACTTCGTCAGGCCATTGACCAATGTTCCGTGATTCATATCGTGCTTAATGATCTGCTTCTGCTGACCTGTCGCACGGTCTATAATATCTGCCTCGTTATACTTCTCGTAGAGCGAGATAGCAGGCGAAGTCAAGCCCCTCTCCATCAATGCACGGGCACACGGCTCCGACATCTGAACGGGTTGATGTATCGAGTGGAGATATTTGCGCTGATCGTCGTAGCGACTACGCTGACGCTCCAACAACGAACGGTTGAAATCGAGTGTCGGGTCGTAGATAACATTCGTATCGTTGTGCGTACCTATATATAATTCGGCAAGCTCTGTCAAATCACCAATCGCAGGCGAAAGCTCGCCACGAACTCCAAATCCGCTCAAATCAATACGTGCGACACGACCATTCGAATGTACCTGGACACCAGGCTGTTCGCCCCACAAATCGACATCCTTGTCGAAATTCCAATTCGTGCCACGCGCATAATTCTCGCCATCGTAGTACCAATTCTCTCCACCGAGCGACTGCCAAACGACATAGAGTGCATAGTAGTCCTTGATATAGGCATCAGCCTCGTAGAGTGCAACCTTGACATCTGTTTCGGTGCACTTATTATCCTCTATCGAGAACTCTGTCACAGAGGGCGAATCGTTAATCTCGAGCAGTGAGTTTCCCTTTGTCTGAGCATAGGTCTTGTACGACACCACACGATAGGTCGCCGCCTCGAGCGAGAGGAGCGTATCGCAAACCACCGAAGATGTCTTCCACCCCTCCTTCTCCTCGTCGTAGTGCTGCGAGAACTTTGTAGGCAATTTGGTCAATTCGACAGGAACACCTATCGCCTCGCCATTTTCCGCTACTCGACGAAGAGTGATATCGACACTCTTAATCTCGTCGAACGTGTATTGACGTGTAATCTCGCTACGCGACTTTACGAACTCCTTGACAAGGGTAAACTTCACCGTACCGCGAGGTTTCACGTTCACAGCAATATCGTGTTGTGTCAAACCGCCCGCCTCGACGGTAAAATTCAGCTCGGAGGATGGTTCATCCTCGTATCGAACCTGGTCGTTAGCATCAAAGAGGATAATATTACCCAACTTGTAGTTGCCTGCCAAGAGTTTCAACTTGTCACTACGCAATCCGAACTCCGCCGAATTGTTGTCGGCAGCCGAAAGGATTAAGCTCTGGCGGAATTCGCGACCATTCTTATCGTAGAGGTTCACCTGTATCTTGCAAGCCTCGGCAAGATAGTCCAACTCCTTGTTTGCCTCCGCGCGCGACACATTAGTCGGAGCGTAGGATGCCGCCTTGTAGAGTTTGAACTGAACATATCCATATTCGTGCTCACGCAAATCGGGTACATCAGTCTTGATACACGACTGCAGTCCGAACATCGCCAACACGACTACAAATATGTTTATTCTCAATAATTTCATTATTTTATAATCTTATTTCTTACTTATTCTCGTTCTGTCACTGACTGTAGGTCTCTACTATTCGCTGATGATACTGATTTGGTAATTACGGTTAAGCTGAACATTAAAAACGGTGTTTGCCACAGAGGTTGTGCCGTCAGTGTAACCGTAGATCAGATCGCAGAGGCTCGACTCGCTATTAGCAAGCACATACGCCATCGCCACATATCTGTAACCAGGCACAGGGAGATATTGCTCGGCAGGCACCGGAGCATAACCGAACTCCACATCTACCGGCTCGCTCGCCTCCTCTCTCACAAAATCGAATTTGCTATATGCAGCAACCTTAATCATCGACTTTGTAATGTTGTCTACACCCGACTTTGATTCACTTACGCCTACATTTATCTGCGCGAAAGGACGACGAAGTTGTACCATAAACGAGCCTCCCTCGCTCACACTAAACTCATACTTGGCATAGAATGCATCGCGATTTTCGTCGTTGCAGAGTGCATTAGCATAATCTACGCTCATACTCTTACTCTCGAGATCAACCGTATATGGTGCATCGGGAGCCGAAGCCCAGAAGATCGCCGAGTAGCGCTCACCTGCTATAAGCGAGCATTTCACCTCGGTACGCATATTGATTGTAGCATTTGTCTTCAAACAGCCGGCTACGATATTACCCTCTGCATCATATACCGCATACTGCAAGCGTGTAGCTGTAGTGGCATCGCCATAAGCTCGCGTAGCAGAGGTGATAACAGGCACATTCAAGGCTCCGTTCCAGAACGGATCAATCTCAACATTAAACGAAACCTCGCACCTGGCTATCGGCGCGGCATTGAGTTCAAACAGAATTCGCATAAAGGTTGTACCATTGGCATTAGAGCAGATAAGGTCGCACACACCATTTGGAATAGAGCTGCTCTTCACACCCTCCTTGAGCACCAAGAGAGCCTGACCTGTTGTGCTATCCTTGACCAGCTCCAATGCATCCGAATAGGAGAACTCGAGGTCAGTTCTTGTCTTATGATGAATATTCGACACTGTACCATACTCGAAGCCCGGAATATCCAACGCCACCAATGTAGGGGTATCGAACAGCGTTCTTGAAGTATAAGTCAGGTGATACTGCAAATCCACGCCCCATTCAGCATCATAGCCGTCACTCGCGCTGTCAAGTTGCTGTAGAGTTGCACCCAAGGCAGCAGCTTCATCGGTGTTAGCGAAGTTTGCCGAATACTCGTCAGGGATTTCGGCACTTGTATCCTCGATCCAATCGAATACCAAATTCACGACGTAGCTATCCATACCACGTCCCACTGCGCTAATATTTAAGACCTCGGTACGTGTCAGACTTGCCACCGTAGCATCGTCGGCAAGGCGTACATAGTACACACCTGCTGTTGCGTCGTACTCAAATACGAGAGCATCTGTACCGCTTCCGAAGCCGCCATATACCTCGCTATAGCCCTCGAACTTGAACGCCGCAGCTGCGTAATCGGCAGCAAACACCTCAGCCGAAGGGTATGTCAGCGTATAGTTCAAGCCCGCGCCCTTCATTGTGATACCCTTCTCGGCTGCCAAATCGGCATCTGCAAGAGAGAATGAGGTCTTTTCGACAATCTCCTCGTCAGGATTATATATGTGGTAAACCGACACAAGGGCATCGCCATAGGCGTCCTCGAGATTTACATAAGCCTCATAACCGACATTCTTGGTTATAATACCCTTACTGTAATCCATATATAGGCGGAACTTCTCCTTTTTCTTGCCAAAGCTGACAAACTCTACCCAAGATTTATCTGCTTCCTCTGAAGTATTAACCTTAACAAATTCACCACTCTCATCTTTAACATACACAGCATAGTTGTACGAAGAAGGCTCAAGGTCGTGCTCCACGTAAAACTCCGCATACTTGGCATCACTGCCTGTATAGTGGCGCAAGGTATATGTATGAGGGGTCTTTACGAATGGGCCATCCGCAGGGTGTCCACCATCCGAGAATACAGATTTCACACTATCCTCCATACCCGCATTCGGAGCACCCTTAACATTTACAGGGAACTCGGTACGAGCAATCGTGTAAGTTGCAATTGTTTCGGTGAAATTTTCCATTGTCATCTCTACGCTAATAACAATATCCTTTGCATAGCTGACTGCATCCTCCTTCACATTTACCATAATAGTATGCTCACCCATTGCGCCCGTATGAGTAGTTTCGATAAATCCCTCGTAGGTGAGGTATGCATAGCTCTGCGACGCCGCAGTAAGTGAGATTTTCCACGCCTTCTCAGCCGCAAAAGTAAGCTCGTACGAGCCACCAGCCTCGGCTGTAATTTGCTGCAACTCAGGAAAGTTTGGTTTGTTAGGTTGCCTATCGCCACCATTCTCGCACGATGTAAACACCATCGCCACGACACTTAAAATTGCGAATATCTTTTTCATAGCTTTATATATTTTCGTCGTTATAATTCTATTTTACAGGCCCTCTTTCATCAAATCCTCAGCCTCCTCTTTCGATACCCATTCAAGGATATTGTAGAAGTCGCCCACATATCCGATAAGGGTCGAAAAGTCCTTCACGTATGCTCTGACATAGAGCGTAGCATAGTTTTGACACGAATTAAATGTCGATGGATAGGCTGGCGTTGTCTGCGCCAAGATCTTACCATCACCCCAAGCGATGCCGAATACTGCATATTCATCACCTATCACCTGACCATCCTCCAATATCAACAACGGCTTGGAGGGGTCCTCGGTATCGAAGGTAAGGTTTACATCGAAGCCATCATAGAAGAGATCGTCCATTACAATCGTATTCTCGAGGCTCTTATGTTTGTAGCATCGCACCAAACGGCTATACGATTTGTTTGTACCCGGATACTCCAATAACAATTGCGATGTAAGCAAGCAGTAGCGCGGGTCGTGCTCGGTGCCACCCCAATCGTTAATATCGAAAGGACACGACTTGAACATCACAACCTTGGTGCGATTCGAGTCGGGATAGAGGTCCCACTTCAACTCCTCTGGCATAACCAACTGCAAGGTAAATCCGAGCGAGTCGGTAGGCTCAATATTGTCGTAGATACCCTCGATCTCGATATTTGTCGATACCTTACCTGCCGGAATAGTAAATGTATTGGACTTCAGGCGGTAGTGTTTGCCCTCAATCGCATTGCTACCCTTATCAACAATTTCGACAGCATAGGTACGATCATAGCTACGTGATACCGTCGAAGATACTGCGACATGGAATGTCTTACCTTCGTTCGTTACCGCATTCATCGTAAGAGTATCGGCAAACATCAGATACTCGGGTCCGTCATAGGTGGTGTACTGCTCCTTGCACGACACTACACCCACAACAGCCGCTACGACTAAAAGTATATTTATAATCTTCTTCATAATCATCTCCATTTTAGTAGCCCTCATTCTGTTGTACCTGCGAGCCCGGAGCCTCAACCTCGTGACGAGGAATTGGCCATACGAACATATAGTCATCAGCCGACTTCTTGATCGAGCTACCCTCCACCAACGAGTTGGTCTGCGGTGTACGTTCGAAGCCCTTACCCTCGTTGTAGAGTTTACCCCAACGCTTGATGTCGTGTAGACGGTGACCCTCCATATACAACTCGCGAACACGTTCCTTGGCTATATTCTCGATGCAGTTATCCTTGTTTACACTCAATGTGCCTGTACCCGACTTGAAACGCGCCTGTCGCAACGTGGTCAAATCGGCAGAGGCAGCCGAATAGTTCGGACTCTCCTGACGGCAATACGCCTCGGCACGAATAAGATACTGCTCTGCCAAACAGAATGGTTTAGGCATTGACACCTCGTAAAGACGATAGCTGCTGATAAACGATGTGTTGCCCTCGTACTTGATCAGCAACGGCCAAGTCAAGCGGTGCGAATGGCCCGTCGTTGTTGTACGGAAATAGGCATCGTCTCGAAGGTCGTTCGCCTCGTACAAGCCCAACACCCACTGTGCCGGAACATAGTCAGGGTAGTAGTATATCCTGTCGTTGTTGAATCCCAAGAACGGAGAGCCTAACATTCCTCCGTACGACTCGGGGGTGAGGTATACTCGCCAGATAATCTCGTAGCCGTCATCATTGCTCCACAAATATTGGAAGTGGTTTTGGTTACCGACGGAGCTGTTTACCGACGAGAGAGCAAATGCCTTGCTCTCGATAAGTTTTGTCGAATATTCGATGGCGGTTTCCCAATCCTGCATATAGAGTGCAACACGTGCACGCAGTGCCTGCGACATCGCCTTGGTGTTGTAGATGTTACCATAGACATCATTCTCGCTATCGAGAAGTTCGTCTGCCATATCCAAATTCTCCAACACAAACTGATACGAATCGTAGAGCGAAGCTCGCTTTGCCTCCTCCTTCTTGGAGTAGCTCTTGCGAAGCACCACACCCAACTCATCCTTCGCCGTAGCAGGATCGTATGCCTTGCAATACAACTTAACAAGCTCCGAATATGCCAAAGCTCTGATGGCATAGACCTCACCGGTCAGAACATCAAGCTCCGAGAGGTTATCGTCGTTGGTGGTATTAGCCTTAACCGTTCCGACATTCTCGAGGAAGAAGTTACAATTCGATATCACGTTGTAGAGCGACGAATATACCGCCTCCGACTCCGACGTTGTCGAACGAATCTGCCACAACCAGAACGATCCGAGCTGGTTGCTATAACCATCCACCGCGTAGACCAAGTCGGTCTGGACGTCGGGCAAGGTGGTCAGATAGCCTGTATAGAGGCTTGAGCTCTTCAACATCGCATATATACCGGTATTGAACTGCAGAGCATCGTCAAAGGTCTTCATCGACTTTTCGGTCTGTATTGCACCACCCGGATACTTCTCCAGGCACGAAGTTGCCATCAAGAGTGCAGCAACTGCCACAATACCAACTCTTACACTATATATTATTCTCTTCATTGTCATTACCGTTAGAATGTTATATCAAGACCAAAAGTGTACTGGCGAGCCATAGGATACTGCGCCTGATAGATATTAGAGGTACCCTCAGGATCCAGACCCGAGAACTTGGTAAACGTCAGTGGGTTCTGAATTTGTGCATAGACACGCAAGCCTTGAAACACTTTGCTCTTCTTGAGCAACGATTGAGGGAACGAATATGACAACATCACATTCTTCAGACGAAGGAACGAAGCATCCTCCAAAAGGCGGCTATCAAACTCGGTGTAGACACCGTGACGAGGGATGTCGGTAATGTCGCCCGGCTGCTTCCATCTGTCGAGCAGACGTGCCGACTGGTTATAGGACATAAATCGTCCGTTAGACTCGTCGAAATAACGGTCATTGTTCAGCATCCAACGGTCTGCCACCCACGCAAACTGTGCACTGAACGAGATACCTTTCCACGACAAAGCCGTACCGAAACCACCCTGCCAAGGGGCAATATAGCTCTTACCGATAAGCACCTTATCCTCGTCGCGCAACTCGTTTGTGATCTCGCCATCCTTGGTATACCACAGAGCGTCACCATTGGCAGGGTTTACACCTGCATAGCGATTGATGTAGAACTCGCCCAGAGGATGTCCCACCACGAGCTTTGTATTAGTATTCGCCATCTCGTACTCGGTAACACCGTTATAGAGTGCAGCGATACGGTTGCGATTGTAGGAGAAATTCATATTTGCCGTCCACAAGAAATCTTTCGTCTTGATGATTGTACCCTGCAAATTCAACTCTACACCCACATTTGTCATGGTGCCGACGTTATCCCATTTGTAGCCGAATCCCGATGTCGAATATGGCCACGGCACCTGCATCAACATATCGGTTGTGCGTTTGTAGTAGACCTCGAAATCGGCAGTCAAGCGATTCCAAAAGGCGAGGTGCAATGCCAAGTTTGTAGTCCACGGCTTCTCCCAACTGAGCGACTCATTTCCGGGTTGCAACAATCCGATACCTGCATTTCCGGCATAGTCCGCACCACCGCCAACGAGAGCCAAATGCTCGTAGTTTGGAATGGAAGAGTTTCCGGATGTACCTGTCGAGAATGCCACCTGCGCATGAGTCAGCCAACTGCGGGTTGATGCCATAAACTGCTCATCACGAAGGCTCCACATAAAGCCCAGCGACCAGAAACCCGCCCAGCGATTGTTCTTACCAAAGCGCGACGAAGCGTCGGCACGCACCGCAATCTCGGCAAAATAGCGGTTATCGTAGTTGTACTCTCCACGTCCGAAGAAGGACAAAAATCCGTAATCCGAATCAATGGTGTCGCTCCACGATGTCACACGAGTACCCGACGAAATATTTGTCAAAAGATCGTTATTCTGTCCCTGCGCCAAGAGGCTGAATGCCTCATAGTGATAGGATATACCCTCTTGACCAACAAGGAAGTTGAAGTTATGTTTGTAGTCCTTCGAGAATCGGTAGTTCGCGGTGTTGGTTACGGTTATCGAACCTCCGTCCGTAGAGGAGCGCGATGCCGAACCTTGTCCTTGATTGGGAAGGTAGCTCGGATAAGACATTCCGAAACCTGTGGTATGCGAATAATCCACCGCCAACTGCGAACGCAGTGTCAATCCCTTTATAGGTGTTGCCTCGGCAAAGAAGGTCGAGAGCAACTTGTATTTTTTGAATGTCACGGGATTCATTCTCTGCCACTCGAGAGGATTCTCCTTGATACCTTTCCACGAACCATCGTTTATGGAAGCCAATGAGCCATCAGCCTTATATGGCGAGTAGTAAGGCAACATAAAACGGGCAGCCGAGATAGGTGTGACGAGTGTATAAGCACCTTCGTCCGCCTGTTCAATCTGCTGATAGTTGAACATTGTATTTGTTCCTATTTTGAGCCAGTTTGCGGCCTTACGCTCCAGATTGGTACGGAACGAGAATCGTGCAAAGCCCGAGCCGAGGGCCGTACCCTCTTGGTTGTAATATCCGCCCGACACATAGTACGATGTCTTGTCGTCTGCACCCGATATGGAGAGTTCGTAGTTCTGCAACAAAGCCGCCTTGTTGTAGACCTCATCGAGCCAACAGATATCGGTCTTGCGCAAGAGGTCGTAATCTTTGCCATCAGTCAGACCCACCTCTTTCTCGTACTGAATACGCTGCTCGGTATTCATCAGATCCCAATTATTGCCGGCAATCTGCGAAAATCCGAGCTGCATACGATACTCGATACGAGGATGCTCGGCTTTCGAACCGCGCTTGGTGGTGATAACAATAACACCGTTCGCTGCACGTGCGCCATAAATCGAGGTCGAAGCCGCATCCTTCAGCACCGACAACGACTCGATGTCGGCAGGATTGATAGCATTGAAATCGCTACTCTCGATAGGCACGCCATCCAAGATATAGAGCGGAGCCGTACCCGAATTGATGGAGTTTACACCACGAATGGTCATCTTAGCGGATGCACTCGGCTCACCCGATGAGGACATAACCGACAATCCCGCAACCTGACCCTGCAATGCCTGGTCGAATGCTGCAGTCGGCGTATCGGTGATATTCTCCATCTCGACAGCCGAAACGGAACCCGCTACAGTACCCTTCTTACGGACACCATAGGCAATGACCACCACATCTTCGATAGCCTCGCTCTCACTTCGCATAGCAAGGTTGTAGGTCACCTCACGATTACCTGCGGGAACGACCCACTCCTCCGAGCGGTATCCCAAATACGAAAATAATAATTTCGATCCTGCTTCAGCCTTGATGGTATAGGATCCATCAAGCGACGTTGCTACGCCTTGCATCGTCTCGGTAACAACGGTAACTCCTATCAGCGGCTGTTTGTCTTCGGCGGAGGTGACAACACCCTTGACCGTCACCACGGCACCGCCTTGCGCAATTGCCCAATAAGGCACAACCGCAAAGATAAGGAGCAGACAGGTTAGTAAAGTATTAAAATGTTTTCTTAACATAGCGCGGCAAAGGTACTATTTTACTTTGTAAATCACAAAATATTGGCACACTTTTTTTCGTCGTAACACACCGCATTTTCATCCATTTATGCATTATCGTTTATCGTAATACACCACAGGCCGTATCGAACAGAAAATTCGATGTTTGAAATTTGCGAAAAATTTACTATTTTTGCATTCGGTAAATTATGCCGACGCTGAAAATTAGACAATAAATATCATAGAAAATGAAGAAAATTCTACTCATCTTATCACTTTTTGCACTTTGCAACCATGGCGCTGCTGATGCAAAACCCGCCAAAAAGAGCAAAGCCAACATCGAAACCGCCAGAGTCGAAATCGGCAAAACTCTGACTGATTGGAGCGAGGGCTATCTCGACATCCACTTCATCAACAGCGCTCGTGGCGAGTGTTGTTTCTACATCCTCCCCGACGGCACTACGCTGCTGGTGGATGCCGGCGAGGTGGCAAGTGGCGAAAATAGCATTGCACAACGTCCGAACAACGAGACTCGACCATATATCACCTATGCTCGATACATCCAGCACTTCCTGCCAAAAGGCAAAAAAGCTATCGACTACTGCGCACCTTCGCACTTTCATACTGACCATATCGGCAGTGCAGATGTAGCAACCGAAACATCGCCTGTCGGCTATCGCAAATCGGGACTTTTGGCACTCTATGACGAGGTGCCCTACAACCATATCCTCGACAGAGCATACCCCAACTATACCGAAGACGAGGAGACTCCCGAGTTATCGGGACAATTATCGCAGGATTGGGCAACTTTTGTCACCTGGGGCGTAAAAAACCACAAGTTCACCGCTGCCCGTTTCCAAGCTGGCGAGGAGCAAATCAAGATGATCTACAACCCAAAGAAGCACAAAGAGTTCTCCATCTTCAACATCTGCGCTAACGGCTACGTATGGGGTAGAAACAGTGCTGGTGAAGAGAAGGTTCTCGGTGTAAGAGCAAAAGGAGGTGGCAACCCTGCTTCGTGCGGCTTTCACATCAAATACGGCTCGTTTGACTACATCGCCTGTGGCGACTTGGTAAGTAGCGCCCAAAATCGCGTAGCCTACTACTTCCGCGACTTCATTGGCAAGGGCAATCTCGATGCATTTAAGTGCCATCACCATTTGGCACCCAACTCGTGGGGATCAAAGATGATAGATTGCAACTTCGATCCGCGAGTAGTCCTCAACCACTGCTTTGCGCTCAACAAGCCGAGCATTGCAAAACTCGCACACGTCCTGACTTGGACTGAGGGATTTTACGCAACCAACCTGCACCCTGAGTTCATATCCAATCCTGAAGTCAAGGCTCAGAAACTCGTAGACCGCGTCACTGCCTACAATGGACACGTGGTTCTCCGCGTATCCCCGGGTGGTGAAAATTTCTTCGTCTATATGCTCGACGACACCAACTTCGAGTACAAGGTTAAGTTTATAGCAGGACCGTACAAATCAAAGTAGCAGAAAAGTATGAAACGATTGCTTTGCATAGTGGCATTACTTGGTATTTACACAGTAAATGCTCAGCCAAACGTAGAGGTCGGCAAGCCCCTAACCGCTTGGAGCGAAGGATGTCTCGACATCCACCTTATCAACAGCGGGCGTGGTGAATGTTGCTTCTACATCCTTCCGGACGGCACTACCCTGCTGGTAGATGCAGGCGAGATTGTAGGTGGCAAGAAAGAGGTTGCGGCACGTCCAAATGATCAGGTGCGACCATACGTGACATACGCACGATACATCAAATACTTCCTTCCGCACGACAAGAAGAGCATCGACTATTGCGTGCCGTCGCATTTTCACACCGACCACATCGGCAGCAGTAAGTGCGCCACCGAGAAGTCGTCTGTAGGATACCGCAAATCGGGACTTTTGGCCCTATACGACGAAATTCCGTACCTTCATATTTTGGACCGTGCATACCCCACATACACCGAGGATGAATATACTCCTGAATTAAGCGGACAACTATCGGAAGATTGGGGTATATTCGTAAATTGGGGTGTGGAGAATCGCAAGTTCTCCGCAGCACGTTTCACTCCGGGCAAGGAGCAAATTCAACTCCTCAATAACCCAAATCAATATCCCGATTTCTCGATCTTCAACATCTGCGCAAACGGCTTCGCGTGGGGTAAAAATGCATTGGGCGAAGGCGCGCTCATCGGAGGAAAACCAGAGAGAGGAGGTAACCCTGCATCGTGCGGCTTCCACTTGAAATACGGAAAATTCGACTACATTGCCTGCGGTGATGTTTCGTGGACCTCGCAGGATATGACGGCATTCTATTTCCGCGATTATGTAGGCACAGGAACGCTCGATGTAAGCAAGGCTAACCACCATTTGGCACACAACGGATGGGGCAAGTTGATGCGTGCTTTCGACTTCGATCCTCAGGTTGTTCTCAATCCTTGCTTCGCCAGCAATAAACCTCACCATGAGCCACTTGCATACATTCTACCACGCATCAAGGCTTTCTTTGCGTCGAATATTCATCCCGAAATTGCTGAAGCAAACAAAGAGCTTATCGATCAGATAACGGCATACGGTGGACACATTGTTCTGCGCGTTACGAATGGAGGCGACAAATTCTATGTATATATGCTCGATGATAGCAATTTCGAGTATACGGTAAAATCTGTTCACGGTCCCTACTCATCAAGATAAAATCATAACCATACACCGTAATCCAATATGAATAAATATACGCGCACATCTATTTATTATGCAATAAGTGCGCTTGCACTCTCTTGCGTTTCGCCCGTAGGTGACGGATACGAAAGCAGCCTTAACGTCGAGGGTAAGAGGGGGTCGTCCATAACCCTGTCGTTGGAGAACTCTCGCACGCAACTTGGCAATAAGGAGGGCGACACCTATGCAGTCTATTGGAGCAAAGGCGACAAAATATCGGCAAACGGGATAGAGTCATCGGAGGCGGAGATAGACCACAACAACCCTGCGCGTGCTACATTCAACTTCGACGAAGAGATCGGCGAAGTTTGCAAAATAGCCTACCCTGCAGCACCGAACGGGCAGGTCATATTCGCAGAAAATCAGCTTCACGCCGACAACAGTTCATTCAGTCGTGGTGTCACCACCTTATACGGCACAAAATCGGGCTCGACAATTCAGCTGAAGCACCTCACAGGCATCCTCAAGATAGGTGTCGTAGGTACAGCTACATTGACAAGAGCTTGCATCTCGACCACCGACAGAGCCATAGCAGGAACATTCAACATCAACTACGAAAGTGGGGAACCAACCCCAACCATAGGAGCAAAGTATGCCATAAATTACTCTTTTGGCAACGGCGTACAACTCGACGCAACATCACCAACCTATCTGCACGTAGCCATCCCTGCAGGAGAATACGCGAAGATAAGCGTTATGCTCTACGATAGCGAGGGTGGTACGATGGCAGTAAACATCAGCGCGCCTCACACAAAACCAATCGCAGCAGGCGTAGTGCGCGAGTTCAACAGCAACATCCTCTACACCACAAGCGGCAAAGAGGTCGAGTTGGGCAAAACTCTCCCTGCGTGGGAAGAGGGTTACCTCGACATACATTATATAAATACCGCGCGCGGAGAGTGTGCATTCTACATTCTACCCGATGGTACGACACTGATTGTCGATGTGGGAGAAGTCTCAATAACGTTCGGTGAAAATCCTATATCCCAACGTCCGAATATCCATGTTCGACCATACATCACATACACAAACTACATCCGACACTTTATGCCTAAAGGCAAAGCCTCGATAGACTATTGTCAGATTTCGCACTTCCACATAGACCACTTTGGCGACCAAAGAGTCGAAGCGGAGGTAAATCCTATAGGTTACCGAAAGATCGGAGCTTTGGCACTCTACGACGAGATACCTTTCAAGAAGATTCTCGACAGGGCTTACCCCGACTATGTGGCAGATAGCAAAACTCCCGACATTGACGACGACCAACTCATAGAGGATTGGAAGACCTTGATTAAATGGGGAGAAACAAATGGAAGGTTATCTGCTGCACGATTTGCACCGGGAGAAGAGCAGATCGTACTGCTAAACAATAAGGCAAAGTACAACAACTTCCGTATTCTGAACATCTGCGCCAACGGCTATGTCTATCGCAACAATACAGCCGGCACGCCCGGTGTATATGACGGAACAACTGACAGCGGCAACCCCACTTCGTGTGGTTTTCACCTGAGATATGGCGATTTCGACCATATGTCGTGTGGCGATTTGGCAAGTGCACCCCAAAATAGAGTGGCACTATATTACCGCGACTTCATTGGAGAGGGACACCTCGACACCTTTAAGGGTCACCATCACTTGAGCAACAACGCGTGGGGATCGGGAATGAGGAACAACAATTTCAACCCTCAAGTCGTTGTAAATCAAAACTTCTACAAGAAGCAGCCCGACTCGGATCTATGCCTCAATTATGTACTTCCGAAGGTCAAGGATCTCCTCACCACAAATGCCCACCCTGACGCTTTGACCGAGAGTCCCAATCTATACGCCAAGATATCGGGTTACAACGGGCATATCGTGGTGCGCGTCAATCCTGGTGGTGGCAGTTTCAATGTATATATGCTCGACGACAGCGATTTTGAATACCGCGTAAAATCGATACACGGGCCCTATACATCCAAGTAGCACAATAGTTGCAAATATCGACTTTCGGAGAGCACTGCAAACAACTCAAAGGC
>JAZNHC010000034.1:0-13189 GCA_045576755.1 Alistipes sp. | reverse complement strand
TGGGATATAGGCGTTGACCTCCTTGCCATTGGTCAATCTTACACGCGCAACCTTACGCATAGCCGAGTTAGGCTTCTTTGGTGTTGTAGTGTAAACACGGGTACAAACACCACGGCGCTGCGGACACGCTGCCAGAGCTGGAGACTTCGACTTGTCCTCCATCTTTGCTCGGCCGTTTCTAACTAACTGTTGAATTGTTGGCATTTTAAACCTTTAATTTGTTAATAATCACGGGGGTTTGACGCCCCAAATCTCTATTTCTTTTCGCCAAAAGGCTCGCAAAGGTAAGCATTTTTTTTGGATTACAATATATATATGCAACTTTTTTCACCCATTTTGCCCCGATTTTTCAGCGATTTAGCCTTTTTTGGCTTTAATTCTTATTCTTTTTTCTTATATTTTTTACAACGAAATAGTCTGCATTTATCATAAAATTTGCAAACATTTGATTTATAGCGCATTAAAAATTTGCTAATTTGCGAAAAACACGAGTTATTAACAATTTTGAGAAGCAAGAAAAGGGGAGGTTAATTTTTTTTTAAGAATTGGGGAGGGTAGGGGTTGTTAGAGGGTGTTAGGGCTAAATAAGGGATAGTAAGGACATGAAGACACCCCAAAAGTTTTGATTAAACTTTTGGGGTCTCTTCACAATATCCGTTTTTACTTGAAAGAGAACTGTAGAATTAAAGGCAGCGCCTCGCGCCAAAAAGCCCAATTATGCTTACCATTTCGGACACGGAATTCGACAGGTACTTTTTCGCGTTTCATCTCGACGAAGAAGTCGAGGTTTGTGAAGATAATTCTGTCGTCATCACCGCAGTCGAGCATCCACCTCACGGAACGCAATTTTTCTATCTCCTCGGCAGAGGCATTGCGGAGGTACTCGACAGGCGAAGATTGAGCTACAGACCACAGCCAACCGATATCGTAATTCGATGGAATGACAGGGCGATAGCGGTGGTCGAGAAGACCGCTGGTTGAGTATGCGGCATTGAAGATTTCGGGGTGTCGTTGAGCATAGACAAAAGCTCCGCCACCGCCCATCGAAAGACCAGCAATTGCACGCCCCTCCTTGGCTGCTATAGTTCTGAATGTCTTATCGATATGAGGAATGAACTCCTGAAAGAAGAAGTCCTCGTAAGCCCATCCTTCAACATTGAAATAACCCATATTTTTGCCACCATTTTTCTCGCCTATTCCGCGAGCATCGGGCATCACTACAATCATCTTTTTTGCACGACCTGCAGCGATCTCCTCATCGGTAATTCGAGGCTGCTCGCCACCCCCGTCACGACACCACGATTTGTGGGTTCCTTTGGCACCATGGAGGAGGTACAAAACGGGGTATCTCTCGGTGGAATTTTCATACCCCTCGGGGAGGTAAATCGAATAGACTTTTTCGACTCCGAGAATCTCGCTTTTAACGGTAAATTGCTTGAGCTGACCTTGCGCCTGCGCCACCAAAACCGAGGCTAAGATCAGAGCAAAAAGAGTGGTAATTTTTCTCATATTTTTTATTGTTTTACGTTGGTTTCTCAACAAAGGTACGAAATCTTTTGCAAATTTATCTATCCCGCAGCCCAAACTATCAACTTTTTTCGCTATCTTTGCCGATTGAACGCTCGCGAGTGTGCGTGATGCACGCGCAAACGACAGCCCAACAAGCATATAATCAAAAAGTTACTAAGATATGGAATACAATTTCAAAGAGATCGAGGCCAAATGGCAGAAAGAGTGGCAGGAGCGAGGCATCTACAAGGTGGATGTCGACAGTTCGCGTCCAAAGTTCTATGTATTGGACATGTTCCCATACCCATCGGGAGCAGGATTGCACGTAGGACACCCACTCGGCTACATCGCCTCGGATATCTATTCGCGTTACAAGCGTTTGTGCGGTTACAATGTGCTGCATCCAATGGGCTACGATGCCTTCGGATTGCCGGCAGAGCAGTATGCTATCCAGACAGGTCAGCACCCTGCCGTAACCACCGAGCAGAATATAGCCCGCTACCGCGAGCAGTTGGATAAGATCGGTTTCTCGTACGATTGGAGTCGCGAAGTGCGCACCTGCGAACCCGAGTACTACAAGTGGACACAATGGGCCTTCTTGAAGATGTTCGCTCACTATTACAACCGCGCAACCGAGAAGGCAGAGCCTATCGAGCAGCTCGTAGCACACTTTGCCGAGCGTGGAACAGAGGGTGTGGATGCAGCTTGCACAACAGAACTCTCATTCTCAGCCGAGGAGTGGAACGCCAAGAGCGAAGCAGAGAAGGAGCAGGTATTGCAGAACTATCGCCTTGCATTCCGCGCCGACACAATGGTAAACTGGTGCCCTGCACTCGGCACCGTACTCGCCAATGACGAGGTGAAGGACGGATTGTCGGTGCGTGGTGGCCACCCCGTAGAGCAGAAGCGTATGAAGCAGTGGTTGCTTCGCGTAACAGCCTACGCACAGCGAATGTTGGATGGCCTTGACCAACTCGAGTGGAGCGAGTCGTTGAAGGAGATTCAGCGTAACTGGATTGGTCGCTCGGAGGGTGCGCAGGTATTCTTCGATGCCGAGATGGCGGATGGCACTACTCGCAAGCTCGAGATCTTCACCACACGTCCTGACACCATCTTCGGTGTTACATTTATGGTTGTAGCTCCGGAGCACGAGTGGATTGCCGATATGACAACCGCCGAGCAGAAGGAGGCTGTCGAGGCCTATATCGAGCAGACCAAGAAGCGTAGCGAGCGTGAACGTATTGCCGAAACAAAGCGCGTCAGCGGTGTCTTCACAGGTGCTTATGCCGTAAACCCATTCACGGGCAAGCGTATTCCGATCTACGCTTCGGACTATGTATTGGCAGGCTACGGAACAGGTGCTATTATGGCTGTTCCTGCACACGACTCGCGCGACTACGCCTTCGCACGCCACTTCGGTTTGGACATTGTACCGGTTGTCGAGGGCGGCAACTTGGAGGAGTCGTCGTACGACGCAAAGGAGGGTTGCCTCATCAACTCCGACTTCCTCAACGGCAAGGATGTTAAGGTTGCCATTGTGGAGATGTTCGAGGAGGTTGAGAAGCGCGGACTCGGCAAGCGACTTGTAAACTATCGCCTTCGCGATGCTATATTCTCGCGCCAGCGTTATTGGGGCGAGCCATTCCCTATCCGCTATAACGGAGATGTTGCAGTTCCGCTCAACGAGAGCGAATTGCCTCTTACCCTGCCACCAATCGAGAACTTCGGTCCTACCGAGCAGGGCGAGCCACCGTTGGCACGCGTCAAGGGATGGGAGTACGAGCTCTCGACAATGCCTGGTTTTGCAGGTTCGTCAGCGTACTATCTCCGCTATATGGACCCTCGCAACTCGGAGGCTCTCGTATCAAAGGAGGCAAACGAGTATTGGCGCAATGTAGACCTCTACATCGGAGGTATCGAGCACGCTACGGGACACTTGATGTACTCGCGTTTCTGGAACATGTTCCTCTACGACTTGGGTTACGTATGCGAGAGCGAGCCATTCCGCAAGCTCGTTAATCAGGGTATGATTCAGGGTCGCTCGAACTTTGTGTATCGCGTGGTCGGTACCAACAAGTTCGTGTCGCTCAACTTGCGCAAGGAGTACGAGACACAGGAGATTCACGTCGATGTAAATATCGTCAAAGACGACATCCTCCACCTCGATGCCTTCCGTGCTTGGCGGCCCGAGTTTGCTGACGCCGAATTTATCCTCGAAAACGGACAATACGTCTGTGGTTGGGCTGTCGAGAAGATGTCGAAGTCGATGTTTAATGTGGTAAACCCTGATTATATCGTCGAGCAGTATGGTGCCGACACCCTCCGTATGTACGAGATGTTCCTCGGTCCGTTGGAGCAATCGAAGCCTTGGGACACAAACGGTATCGACGGTGTTCACAAGTTCCTTCGTCGTTATTGGAGATTGTTCCACACCCGCACGGGAGAGTGGACCGTAACCGACGAGAAGGCTACCGACAAGGAGCTCAAGACTCTCCACAAGACCATTAAGAAGATCCGCGAGGATATCGAGAACTTCTCGTTCAACACCTCGGTTGCAGCCTTTATGATCTGCATCAACGAGTTGGGCGAGTGCCACAAGCGCGAGATCTTGGAGCCACTCACCATCTTGCTTGCTCCGTTTGCACCGCACATCACCGAGCAGTTGTGGTCGATGTTGGGACACGAAGATAGCGTATGCGACGCTTCGTACCCTGTATGCGAGGAGAAGTACTTGGTAGAGAGCGCATTCGAGTACCCTGTAATGATCAACGGCAAGCTCCGCTTCAAGCAGGAGTATCCACTCACCACATCGCCAGCCGACATCCAGGCAGATATTGTGACCAAAGAGGAGGCTCAGAAGTGGTTGGAGGGTGTTGCTCCGAAGAAAATCATTGTCGTTCCAGGTAAGATTATCAACATCGTAAAATAGACTACTATGAAACGGCTTTTAACTTTAGCCCTTGGCTTCGCATTTGTTTGCGGGGCATCGGCACAAAAGACCTTATCGTTCGCGGGAGGTGATGAGACCGTGCGTCTGTGGGACAACACCACGGCCAAGTACTCCAATCACGAAAATCGTGATGAGGTGTGGTACAAGAAGAACCGCATCAGACAGACCTCATCGTGCGAGCTAAGCATCTACAAAGCTGCTCCCGAGAAGAATTCGGGTGTAGCAATTGCTATCTTCCCGGGAGGAGGATATACAAGTGTTGGAAACAGTTCGTCGCTGGCTAAATGGTTCGCTTCGGTGGGTGTCACCGCTGCAGTGGTGAAGTATCGTCTGCCTAACGGACACAAGGAGGCGACCCTCGAGGATGCTATGGGTGCAGTGCGTTACCTTCGTTCTCGCACAGACCTCGGCATTGACCCTGCAAAGGTGGGTGTAACGGGTTCATCGGCAGGCGGACATCTCGCAGCGTGGGTTTCGTGTGCAATGCCTGATGGCGAGAAGCCTGCATTTGCAATTCCGCAATACGGCGCAATGTCGCGCGTGGAGTTCTACACCGGTGCCAAGGCAAATGTAGCACTGCTCGGCAAGGGTTTCTGCTACCAAGACGCTGTCAATATGTCGGTGCAGAATATGGTGACACCAACCACGCCACCTACATTGTTGCTCCTATGCGACGACGACAACGTGGTGCTTCCGTATAGCTCGACCAGATATTACGAGGAGTTGGTGCGCCACGGTGTGAAGGCGTCGTTGCACATCTACCCATACGGTGGTCACAGCCTCAAAAAACACACTACAGAGTACTATCCGGCCATCCTCGATTGGCTGAATTGGCTCGGTTTGTATAATGCTAAATAACCTAAAATTATGAAGAAAATTTTAACAACATTACTCATTGCATTAGCGGCAATAGGCTCGGCAATGGCACAAAAGACCGTATCGTTGGAGATTGCCGACGAGATTGTTCGTTTGTGGGACAACAAGACAGCAAAGCACTCTAACTATGAGACTCGCGACGAGATCTGGCGCAATAAGAACAAGACCTCTATTCGTCAATCCTCTTCGTGCGAATTGTATATTTTCAAGGCTGCACCTGAGAAGAATCAAGGTGCGGCGATAGCAATGTACCCTGGTGGCGGCTATACGAGCTTGAACCTCTCGGTATGGTTGGCTCGTTGGTATGCATCACAGGGTATTACTGCAGCGATCGTAAAGTACCGTCTGCCGAACTTTGGCCACTACGAGGCTACAATCGAAGATGCAGAGGGCGCAGTTCGCTATCTCCGCACTCGTACCGACCTCGGCATCAACCCTGCAAAGGTGGGTGTAGGAGGTTCATCGGCAGGTGGACACCTCTCATCGTGGGTATCTAACTCAATGCCTGACGGAGAGAAGCCGGCATTTGCGCTCTTGCTCTATGCGTGGATTGATTTGACCAATAGCACATCGTTGGCAGAGGGTAAAGGTCTTTTCCAACTTTTAGGCAAGGACTACACCTATAACGACGCTCTCAAGTTATCGACACACACTATGGTTACTCCGACCACATCGCCGGCACTGTTGCTCCTCTGCCACGATGACCCTACCGTTCAATCTACAAGTTCAACGAAGTACTACGAGGCTTTGGTTAATAATGGCGTAAAGGCTTCGATGCACATATTCCCATACGGTGGTCACAGCATCAAGAAGCACGTCGAGGAGTGCCAAGATGCAATTATTGATTGGCTGAAATGGCTTAATATTATCGAATAACAACGAAATAACACTAAATAATATGAAACGACTTTTTATCACTTTGACTTTGGTTGCAGCACTTGCTGTCTCGGCATCGGCACAGAAGACATTTGTAGAGTTGCCTTGCAACGCCGACAAAACCATCAAGCATTGGAATAACTCGAATGCACCACACTCGAACGAGGAGACCAAAGACGAGACTCGCGACAAGAACGGACATATCCGTCAGACCTCACAGACCGTATTCTACCTCTACCAGGCAGACAAGGAGATCGCTACAGGACAGGCTGTTGTAGTTCTTCCGGGCGGTGGTTATGGCGCTGTATGCATCGCAAGAGAGGGTTTTGCCTTGGCAGAGTACTTCAAGAGCATTGGTGTAACAGCCCTTGTTGTCAAGTATCGCTTGCCAAACTATGGACACAAAGAGGCGCCACTCGAGGATGCACAAGCCGGATTGGAGTATCTTCGTAAGAATGCGAAGAAGCTCGGCATCGACCCTGCGAAGGTTGGCATCGCAGGTTCGTCGGCAGGTGGTCACTTGGCAGCCTACACCTCGACCTTTACCGAGGATGCCAAGAAGCCTGCATTCTCCGTGTTGTTCTACCCTGTAATCTCGGCTGAGAGCTGTATGACTCACCAGAATACATTCCTCCGTCTGCTCGGTAAGAACCACGCCCCATATTTGCGTGAGTACTACTCGTTGAACAACCGCGTAACACCAACTACACCACCAACACTCCTATTACTCAGCAGTGATGACCGCACCGTGCCGGCTGTAAACTCGATCCTCTACTATAACGCCCTCAAGCACTATGGCGTTAAGGCTTCGATGCACATCTACCCCGAGGGAGGTCACGGATGGGTTTGCCGCGAGACTTTCCGCTACGACAAGCAGTGGAAGATGCAGTTGAAGAAGTGGTTAGAGTGGCTCAATGCACAATAAAGAGGGGTTGAAGTATGAAAAAACTACTCGTAATTATGGCAGTTTTAGGCGCAATGACCCTCTCGGCAGAGGCGCAAGAGCAGACTCGCACACCATACTTCGAGGATGAGAAGGTGGTTCTTTGGGACAACAAGAAGGCGCCGCACTCGAATGGTTTGACCGGAGAGGCGTACGATTCGAAGCCATACCGCTTGGTAAACACCACCAAAGCTATCCTCTATGTATACAATGCCGACCCCGCAAAGGCTATGGGACAGGCTGTAGTGATATGTCCGGGTGGCGGTTATGCCAAGCTCTCGATGGATCAGGAGGGTTACCTGATGGCACAGTGGCTTGCCAAGAACGGCATTGCCGCATTTGTACTCGAATACCGACTTCCGAACGGACACAAGGAGGTGCCGCTCGAAGATGCTCTCGAAGCTATTCGCTACGTACGCAAAAAGGCAAAGAGGTACCACATAGACCCTGCCAAGGTGGGCATTATGGGATTCTCGGCAGGTGGACATCTCGCAGCTTCGGCATCGACACTGCCTGAAGAGAGCGTCCGACCAAACTTCTCGATACTCTTCTACCCTGTTTTGGTTACCAACGGCCATAGCTCGCACAAGGGCTCGTTCCGCAACCTCCTCGGCAAGAAATTCTCGGCAAGCGAGGCCGACGAGTTCTCGTTGGAGAAGCACGTGAGCGAGACCACTCCTCCAACCATCCTCATCCTGAGCGATGACGACACTACCGTACCTGCGGCAGGTGCAGCAATCTACTACGCTCAGCTGCGCTACTATGGCGTTAAGGCGGCAATGTATGTCTTCCCTGAGGGAGGTCACGGATGGGGCAACTACGATAAATTCTCATACCAAAAGGAGTGGCAGCATCTGTTGCTTCGCTGGTTGAACGGATTGAAATAGCACTCTTTGTGCCCTTAAAATACGATTTTACTAATTTATAAAACCTACCTTTATGGCAGATAGTTCAATTTTAATGCGACTTGATGGTCTGAAGATCAAATACGAGGAGTTGGGACAGAAGCTCACCGACCCTGAGGTAATTGCAGATGTCAAGTCATTTGTTCAGTACAACAAGGAATACAAGGAGTTGGAGCCTATTATCGAGACCTCCGAGAAGTCCCGCAAGGCGATACAGGCTTTGGCAGATGCCAAAGATATCCTCGCTAACGAGAAGGACGAGGAGTTTCGCGAGATGGCGCGTATGGAGATTGCCGAGTTGGAGCCTGCAATCGCGCAGATGGAGGAAGATATAAAGATTCTCCTTATCCCTAAGGATCCGCAGGATGGCAAGAATGCTGTACTCGAGATTCGTGGCGGTACGGGTGGCGATGAGGCGGCCTTGTTCGCCGGTGATTTGTTCCGTATGTACACCAAGTATATCGAGTCGAAGGGTTGGCGTTACGAGGTAACATCTTTCTCGGAGGGTGTTGTAGGTGGCTACAAGGAGGTAATCCTGAAGGTTACGGGCGACAGCGTATATGGCACTCTGAAATACGAGTCGGGCGTACACCGCGTGCAGCGTGTGCCACAGACCGAGACACAGGGTCGAGTTCACACCTCGGCAGCATCGGTAGCCGTTTTACCTGAGGCTGATGAGTTCGATGTGGAGGTGTCGTGGAACGATATTCGCAAGGATATCTTCTGTGCATCGGGACCTGGTGGTCAGTCGGTAAATACCACCTATTCGGCTATCCGACTCACCCACATCCCTACGGGTATCGTGGTGCAGTGCCAGGATCAGAAGTCGCAGATCAAGAATACGGAGAAGGCCTTCGAGGAGTTGCGTACCCGAATCTTCAACCTCGAGTACCAGAAGTACCTCGACGAGATTGCATCGAAGCGTAAGACACTCGTATCAACGGGTGACCGTTCGGCAAAGATTCGTACCTACAACTATCCGCAGGGACGAATCACCGACCACCGTATCAACTATACGATCTACAACTTGGCAGCCTTTATGGATGGCGATATCCAGGACTGCATCGACCACCTTATCGTTGCCGAGAATGCCGAGCGTTTGAAGGAGCAGGAGCTCGGATAACGAGAAGCGGAAAACGGAAAGCGGAAAACTAAAAATTGAAAAGATTTTTAATTCTTAATTTTTCATTTTTAATAGTGTGTTTTGTGCCTACTTTGGCACAAAAACACACCACGTCTCTCTATATCGTAAATGGTGTGGAGATGGAGAGTGTGAAGCATATTCCCGAGGAGAATATCGAGCATATCGACCACCTCGAGGCGAACGACGAGACTGTGGCTAAGTATGGCGAAAGGGCAAACAATGGTGTCATCATCATTACCCTGCGCTACGACAAGGAGGCGCAATTTACGGGTAATAAAACCCTCGCCGACTATGTTTCGGAGCGAGTGAAATGGGATGATAATTGGGGTGTAGCGAGATTTGTGGCTCGATATACCATCGGTGCCGATGGCTCGTTTCGCTTGGGCGACATTCTGCAATCCACCGACCACCAACTTCGCAAGCGAGTATTGAAGGTTTTGCAAAACCTCCCTGCGTGGCAACCCGCCACCAAGCAGGGCAAGGCGGTAGATAGCGAGTATGTTTTGGCGGTGCAACTCCCACGCGGAAAGGCGATGCCCAAAGAGCCATATATCGTGATACGATAAACGGAAAACAAATTTTGGATTGAGTACTATTCAGCACATAACTCTCTCGCAACTGCAGGGGCGAATATCAATCGCTCTGGCGGATGCGTTGCCGTTGCCGGTGTGGGTGAGTGCCGAGGTTGCCGATATAAAGATTAACGCTTCGGGACACTGCTACATCGAACTTATCGAGAAGAACGAAAAGACGGGCGCAACCGAGGCACAGGCGAGGGCTACGATCTGGCGTTCGCAGGTTATGAGTACCATAGGCCGCTTCGAGCAGGAGAGCGGACAACGCCTTACGAAGGGTATGAAGATTCTCTTCAAGGCCACCGTGCAGCACCACGCCGTGTATGGTCTGTCGTTGCAAATTCAGCAGATAGATGCACTGCATACCATAGGCGATATGGAGCTTCGCCGCCAGCAAACCATCGCACAACTCCAGAAGGAGGGGGTGTGGGATATGAACCGCTCGCTGACGATGCCTTTGGTAGTACAGCGTATCGCGGTGATTTCGAGTGCAACGGCAGCGGGCTATCAAGATTTTATGAATGAGTTGGCGAGGAGTGCCTACCGCATCGAAACAGAGTTGTTCGAGGCCACAATGCAGGGTGAGAGATGCGACGAGAGTATCGTGGCAGCGCTATACGCCGTAGCAGAGCGGAGTGAGGAGTTCGATGCCTTGGCTATAATTCGCGGAGGAGGTTCGACAAGCGATTTGGAGTGCTACAACTCCTATCTGCTCGCCTTTGCCGTAACGCAATTTCCGTTGCCTGTACTGACGGGTATCGGACACGACAAGGATACAAGCGGAACCGATATGGTGGCTCACACCCCACTTAAAACCCCTACTGCAGTGGCAGCGTGGATAGATCAGCGAGCAACGGACTTCGACGGTGCGTTGGAGTATTGCGCCATATCGTTGCGCGATATATATCGTCAGGCAACCCACACGGCAGCACTCCGTTTGGAGCAATTCTCGGCAGATCTGCGTCATCTGACAGAACGCACCTTGCAGAGCGAAGCACAACGCTTGGACGGTATAGCGACGTTGGTTGCCAACTTCGCCCCAGAGCGCATCTTTCGACTCGGCTACGCTATAGCCCGCAAGGAGGGAAAGGCGTTACAAAGCGTTGAGAATGTGGCTTTTGGCGACACAATCAGCATATCGCTTGCCGACGGAGAGATAGAAAGCAAAATAACAAAAATAACAAAAAGCTAATGGCTAAAAGCAGAATATATGACTTACAAAGAGGCAATAACGGAGATTGAGCAAATTTTGAAGTCTCTGCGCGAGGAGCAGAACAGCATTGACACTCTCTCGGAGCGAGTGGCAAGGGCAACCGAGCTGATTGCGCTCTGCCGCGAGAAGCTGCGCAAAACAGAGGCGGATGTAAATAAGGTTCTCGAAGAGTAATAATGGGTGCAATTCAAAAGATAGTCAAGTGGGCATTGAACCATCTGCCACGCACTTTCCTGCAAAGGGTTGCAGGATGGGGTGTGCCGATATTAGGCGTGTGGTATACCGGCAGAGGACGTAAATGCCCGATCTGTGGCAAGGAGGTACGCGAATTTCTGCCTTACGGCTACGGAGTCTCGCGACGCGATGCGCTATGTCCGCGTTGCCTTGCGCTGGAGCGACACCGCCTTCTATGGCTCTATTTCGAGCGCGAAACAGATCTCTTGAATGGCTACCCCACCCTGCTTCATATTGCCCCCGAGGTGGCTCTGAAGCGTCAATTCGAGCGACACTATGACAAGGAGCACGCCGAAAACTATCTGACAGCCGATTTGGAGAGCCCATTAGCGAAGTTACACTTCGATATTCAGGATATTCCGCTCGACGACGAGAGCATTGACGTAGTGATTTGCAACCATATTCTCGAACACGTGGAGGATGACCGCAAGGCTCTGCGCGAGCTGCACCGAATACTCCGCACCGGGGGTTGGGGTGTGGTGCTTGTACCTCAGGACCTCAACCGCGAAACAACATTCGAGGATGACACGATAACCTCGCCCGAGGAGCGTGCGCGCATCTTCGGACAGTACGACCACCGCCGCATCTACGGACGCGACTACGCAGACCGCCTTCGCGAATGTGGCTTCGAGGTGGAGGAGATTGAGTACGAAAAGCGACTCACGAAAGAGGAGATTAGACAATATGCCACCGCAGGAGAGCGTTTATATATTGTAAAAAAGGCCATTCGCTAAAAGCAAGACGAGCGGTGCAGAAGACAACAGAAAGTGAAAATCGTAAATGATTCGGCTATTTTTGTGCTAAACGAGGGAACGAAAGCGCAGCATAGTAAGCCTATGTGAGCATTTCGTTAGCTGAAGAGCAGTGCAAAAAGAGCCAATCAGAACGATTTTAGGTAATTAGAAAGACTACGATAATGACTATTATGGAGAGATACGAAAAGTTGAGGAGCGCTGTAAAAAAGCAGTTCTCGACCACAACACAGGAGTTGGTGGACAAGGCTCTTGTGTTTGCTGCTGAGAGAATGGATGGGTTAGTACGTTACGACGGGACTCCGATGCTCGACCACGACGTAGAGGTAGCACACATTGTTGCAACCGAGGTTGGACTTGGTCGCAACTCGACGGTAGCCGCAATCCTGCACGATGTGGTGCGTATTGAAGCGAAAAAAGATGACGACGAGGAGCTTGAGGCTCTGCTCGAAACCATACGCAAAGAGTTCGGTGAGGAGGTTATAGGCATAGTTATAGGATTGGCTAACATCTCCGAACTGAAACTCAATACCCACTCCGACCAGGCCTCCGACTTCCGCGATATGATCGTATCCTACTCGGAGGACCCGCGTGTCATACTCATAAAACTCGCAGACCGTCTCGAGGTGATGCGTTCGATAGCTATGTTCCCCGAGCAGAAGCGTCTGAAAAAGTCGTGGGAGTCGATGAATCTCTACGCGCAGATAGCACACAAACTTGGACTGTACAAGATAAAGAGCGAGTTGGAGGATTTATCGCTATCGCAGCTCGAACCTTCGGACTACAAACATATCGTAGAGAAGTTGCGCGAGGGCGAGAAGGAGCGTTTGGACTTTATCGAACGATTTGTCGAGCCTATCCGCAAGGGGCTCGATGCGGCAGGCATAACCTACCACATCAAGAGTCGCACCAAGTCGATATACTCCATCTGGAATAAGATGCGCAAGCAGAAAGTGGCGTTCGAAGGTGTCTACGACATATTCGCAATCCGCATCATCATAGATTGTCCGCAACCACTCGAAAACGCGCAATGTTGGCTCGCCTACTCCATAGTGAGCGACATATACACCCCTAATACGGAGCGTATGCGCGACTGGATATCCATACCGAAATCGAATGGTTACGAGTCGTCGCACACAACCGTTGCTGCAGGCGATGGCAAGTGGGTGGAGATTCAAATTCGCACCGAGCGAATGGACGATGTTGCCGAAC
>JAZNHC010000033.1:0-14203 GCA_045576755.1 Alistipes sp. | reverse complement strand
TCTTCTGTTGGTGGTTTTGCCATCGATGTTGATGGCACAATCGCGGATATATCGTGGTAACTCCACCTATTCGAGTGACATAGCCTACACCTTCGATGGCCGTTATCTCTACAGTGGCAACTCTACCTATTCGAGCGATATAATCTACACCTACGATGGCCGTCACGTCTATCGTGGTCGTTCTACCTACACGAGCGATATAATCTATACATATGACGGGCGCTATCTCTACCGCGGCAACTCGACCTACTCGAGCGACGTTATCTGCACCTGCGATGGTCGTCATCTCTACAATGGACGTTCGACCTATTCGAGCGATATCCGTGCAACGCTCCATGGCAGACACGTGTTCTACGGCAATTCGACCTACTCGAGCGATATAATCTGCACCATTGAGGGACATATACCTATCCCTATACTTGTGACATTACTATAAGTTGTTGTGGCGGTGCGACAGTCGCCATCTTCGTTCACCCGTACGACGGCTATGTCGTACGGGATTGTTTTAGTGTCGGTCTATATAGACACCAATAGCAAAAACGATTAGCTTAAAAATAAGAGCTATTACCGCTCCAATAGCTGCTAACGTACTAAATAAGTCGATTAAAAATAATGCTCCCCACATACAATCTCTCTTTATATTGTTTAACATTGTCAAATCTTCTCGATACCCTACAACGGAGTAGCCCTACCAGCCATTATCATCCCTGTCATCGTCGAACAACTCGTCCTCCTCGCGTTCGTCATACCGCTCATCGTCCATATAGACGGTGCGCCAATCGCCATCTTCGTTTACCCGTTCGGGAATGTGAGGGAGGAAAGAGTGATGCTCGGCATCCTTTCGTGCAGTGAATGCGTCCTCCCTATTTTCAAAGCAGTGTGAGTGCATTGGACACAACGTTGTACATCCATAGTTGTCATATCCATACGGACATTTCCACCCATTGCTGTTGTCTTCGTCACAAAGAAATGCTTTGGTTGCAGAGAATATCACTAAAAGCACAATTAGCAAAACTACTAAATCTAAAACTATTAACATATCAAAACTATTTACTGTTTGTACTCTCTACCAAATATATCGCTGCGCAGCTTGCCAACATCAAACACACGGCCAACCCCTTTACCACGAAGGCTCCTATTGTTACGATCACCTCTGTCATAATTGTACTTTTTGTTATTGGTTTACGATGCAAAGGTATGGGGTCATTTTGACAACTCTTGTCAAAGAGTAAAATTTTTGTAAAATAATTTTCTAATTTTTCTCCATAATGTTTCGTTGTCTTGAAAAAAATCGATATTTTGCAGAACGTTTCAGTAAAGACGAATATATGACACTATTTGATACATTCACCCCTTGGGCATTTTTTGTGGACTTTGGCTTGATATCGGTATTGTTGCTTATCGGTCAGATATTGCGCTCGAAGATAAAGTTGGTGCAGCGACTATTTATTCCACCGAGTCTGATTGCCGGTTTGTTGGGCTTGGCTTTAGGCCCTAATGGTTTGGGTTGGTTGCCATTCTCGGAAGGATTGGGTACCTATGCTGCCATATTGATCGCTATTGTCTTTTCGGCATTGCCCTTCTCCTCGTCGAGTGCGCCTATGAAGGAGATTGTACGCACAGCCGGTCCGATGTGGGCGTATGCTCAACTCGGAATGTTGTTGCAATGGGGTGTTGTCGGACTGTTCGGATTGTTTGTGCTCAAGGCAATCTGGCCCGATCTTCACGACGCCTTCGGCATAATGTTACCTACGGGATTTTATGGCGGACACGGAACTGCCGCTGCCATAGGCTCAGCATTCGAGGGGTTGAGCTGGGAAGATGCGCGAAGCTTGGGTATGACAACCGCGACGTTGGGCGTTATATGTGCCATAGGTGGCGGATTGGTGCTGATAAAGTGGGCGACGCGCAACAAGCAGACCTCATTTATCTCCGACTTTAGTGATCTGCCCGACGAGTTGCGTAGCGGATTGGTGCCGGCTGACAAACGTACCTCGATTGGCGAGGCAACAACCTCTTCGATATCCATCGATTCGCTCACATTCCACGTGGCATTAGTCTGCGTGGCGGCTCTTGCAGGTTATCTCTGCAGTCGCGGCATCAAGAGCATCTACCCGATGTTGGAGTTACCGGTGTTTAGTTGTGCCTTTGTTGCAGGTCTGATTATGAAGCGACTCTTCGATGTTACGCATATCTCGGAATATGTATGTCCGCAGACTACTACGCGTATAGGAAGTATGTGTACCGATCTGCTTGTGGCATTCGGAGTGGCATCGATCAAGTTGAGCGTGATAGTAAAGTATGCCCTGCCACTTATCGTTCTGGTTGTGGTCGGAACGGCCATCACTCTCTTCATAACCTTCTACTTCGGCAGAAAGTTGTCGAAGAACTATTGGTTCGAACGTACGATCTTTGCTTGGGGATGGTGGACAGGTACAATGGCTATGGGTATAGCTCTGCTGCGTATTGTCGATCCGAAGCTTTCGAGCAAAGCGATGGACGATTACGCCTTGGCATACTTGCCAATTGCCCCCGTCGAGATTATGCTTATTACATTTGCCCCTATAATGTTTGCCAACGGAATGGGCGTTTGGCTTCTGGTCGGCTGCTTGGCGCTCTCGGTCATCACCATACTTATTGCTTGGGCAATGAAGTGGTTTGTTCGGGGTAAAGGGGAGTAGTGTTACTTGCAGTACGCCTCGTGCCTGTTGTCGGTGACAAAGCGAGGGTCGCGGATGTGTAGATTTACGAACTTACCCTTTCCGCCACTCTTGGTACATTCGAGAACTTTATTCTCTTTGGTGGCGTTGCGTCTGCTAAATCCTGCATTCATATTTACAACCAATGAGTTGAATTCCCCCTCAGACTTGAACACTGTGTGTTTATTGCTTCGTTTCGAGTACCAATACGCAAAGCAGTTGGTGTAGGTGCTGAATTTGCTCCTCTTGATGAGGAATGCAGTTGCAAACTCGTCGCTGTAACAGAAGTCGTAGAAGTTATTTCCCTCCTCATCCACAAAACCGCAGCTCTCATTGTGGTGCGGATTTTTGTTGTCGTAGAGATAGAGAGGGTGGATATTACGCAGGCAGTTCGCGCTGGTCTTGATGATAAAGCCCGTATGGACTCCTCCGATACGCATATTTGTAAAGGTGTTGTCGTACCCCTCAACCAAGACTCCAACGGAGTTTACTGCCGTGCAACCTACAATATTTACATCGCATATATCGGCATCCGATGAGCCGTTATTTGCCCCTTTTTTGATGTGAATACCGAGCAGTGTATTCTTAATTGAGACTTCACGGATGGCTGTTTCGCGCCCGCTGTCAATGGAGATGGCTTTTGCTACGCCCATGCAGTCGATAATTCCGCCCGAGAGGTGGTAGTTGCTGCCGGGCGTCATAATATTATTGGCAGGGCATTTTCCTCCAAGTCGAATCATCGCTTCGTCGTGCGCCCACCCCTCGGTGGCGCGAATTATGGCGTATGCCGAGAGCTCGAGCGATACACTCTTCTCGGGGTCTGCAGGTGTGAGTATCGGCTTCGAGATGAGATACTCCCCATCGGGAAAGAAGATGACGCGGTTAGGGTTTTCGTCGATTATGCGTTGCAAAGCATCGCTCACATCGCCCGAACGCCACTCCTTTGCTTTTATATGGTCGGTCACAACGACGCGTCCTTGCTTGTTGCGTGCCGATAGAGAGCCAAATGATAGTGTGGCGAGTATTGCAAAAAGTAGTGCAGGGAGAGTGAATTGCCTCTTCATAATCGATATTTTATTGGATATGTATTGCAAATGTAAGATATTTAACTTAAATTTGCAATGATATAAACTATAAACGTAAATAGATAATAGTATGAAATTGTTGCTTTTTGGTCTTGGAACTGCAGAACTTGTGGTTATAGCCATAGTTATCCTTCTTCTCTTTGGAGCGAGCAAAATTCCTGAATTGATGAAGGGCATAGGCAAGGGCGTAAAGGCCTTCAAGGATGGAGTAAACGATATTGCCGAAGAGACCTCAGATAAGAAAGAGGAGGGCAAATAGTTGCAAAACAGGCAATGAGTAGCGAAGACGAAAATCTCACTTTCTGGGATCATCTCGACGAATTGCGCGGTATGCTTTTGAGAATCATTGGCATTACCGTGCTTTTTGGCATTGGTGCATTCTTCTTCAAGGATTTGTTGTTTGATATTATTCTTGCACCTACGAAGAGTGATTTTCTGACATATCGCCTCATCGCCAAGCTGTCGCAGTATACGGGCGCAGCAGTCGAACCCTTCTCCGTCAATCTCATAAATACATCTTTGGCGCAGCAGTTTGTTATCCATATGAAGACCTCTATGGTTGCCGGTCTGTTTTGTGCCTCACCCTACGTTTTGTATGCGATTTTGGGATTTCTCTCGCCGGCACTCTACAAGAGCGAGCGACGCTATGTGTATACGCTTGTTGGGTGTGCCTATCTGATGTTTATAGTGGGAGTCCTGCTCTGCTACTTACTTGTTTTTCCCTTTACATTCCGTTTCTTAGGTACCTATCAGGTGAGTGCCGATGTCGTTAATATGATATCGCTCGACTCCTATATGTCCACCTTTACGAGTATGAGTATTATGCTCGGAGTGGTATTCGAGATGCCTGTTCTGTGTTGGCTCTTTGCCAAGCTCGGAATGTTGAAGGCGGAATTTATGCGTAACTATCGCAGACACGCAATAGTGGTGATTTTGATCTTGGCAGCGATCATCACTCCAACATCGGATGTCTTTACTCTTATGTTGGTTAGCGTACCTATGTGGCTGCTCTACGAAATAAGTATTAAGGTTGTATCTGTAACCCAAAAATAATCTGTTATGACAAAGATTTCAAGACGACTCTTTTTGAAGAAAGCAACTGCGGCTTTGGCTGCTGTGGCGGTAGCTCCGGCTCTCGCATCGTGCGAGGAGTTGAGCCGAGGTGCGAGTCACAAAATCCGTAAAATAGCTCCGTTGGCGGGCGATTACGATGTTGTAGTCGTGGGCGGTGGTCCTGCGGGATTTATAGCCGCTATTGCCGCAGCCAGAGAGGGTGCCAAGACGGCCATTATCGAGCGATATGGCTTCTTTGGCGGAATGGCAACAATCGGATACGTTGCCCCTATAAGTGTTTTCGCGCTGAAAAACGAGTTGGTCATTGGCGGTATTCCGTGGGAGTTCGTCAAGCGATTGGAGTCTATGGGTGGAGCTTTTATCGAGTGGCCGAAGGCGAATATCGACTTCGATGTGGAGCTCTATAAACTCTGCTGTCAGCGAATGATTCTGGAGGCAGGTGTCGATATCTACACCCACTCGGCCATGGTGGGATGCGAGATGGAGGGCAACAAGATCGATTCGGTGATTATCGAGAATAAGAATGGTCTTGAAACCCTGACCTCTAAGGTATTTATCGACTGCACGGGCGATGGAGACTTGGCCCATATGGCGGAGGTGCCGATGCAGCCAAATCCTGATGGCGATCTGCAGCCGTCGTCGTTCTGCTTTATCCTCTCGGGTGTCGATACAAAGAGCGAGTTGCTCAATAGGTGCATGTATCACAACGGTATCAATGGACCGAGCCAATGCAAGCCTGTACGAGAGAAGTTGTTGGCTATGAAGGCAGCAGGTGTCGATCTGCCCGACTTCGGAGGTCCTTGGTTCAACAACGTAATGCACGAGGGTAGCGTAGCGGTAAATATCACCCGTCGTGCCGTCGATGCTACAAACAATCGTAATTATAGTGCGGTAGAGTGCCAGCTCCGCGAAGATATATTTACCTTTACGAAGGTCCTGAAGGAGAATTTCAAGGAGTTCAAGGATTGCTATGTTGCATCGACTGCTCCGCAGGCAGGTGTTCGCGAGTCGCGTCGTATTGTCGGACTCCACACCGTTACGGCTGAGGAGTATGTTAGTGCCTTCAGATACGAAGATAGCATTTCGCGCGGTATTCACCCTATCGATATGCACGCCAGCAAGGGCACGCATCAGCATCGCGTAGATTTGACAAAGCCGGCCTATGTACCATATCGCGCACTCGTTGCAGCCGACTATCCAAATTTGTTGGTTGCAGGTCGTTGTATCTCGACAGATCGTCAGGCTCTTGCTTCATTGCGAGTAATGGCGAGCTGCATGGGTACGGGTCAGGCGGCAGGTGCAGCGGCAGCTCAAGCTGTTGCTAACAATCAGGCTGTGCAGGATATCGATACTGCGAAATTGGTTGCCAAGCTCAAGGAGTGGGGTGCCGTGTTGTAGGCAACGGGAACAACTTCAGACATAATGGGAGTGTCTAAAAAACTTGTTAGACACTCCCTTTCTCTTACTCCTCTTTCGAGGTCATTATCTTGAGTATTAACCTATCGGTTTCGCTCATTCCACATCGACCTATCTCGGTAAGGTTGCGGATGCAGTTATCGACATCATTTTCGATGATACCTTCCAATGATGTTGTTACGCGTTGATTCATTGCGAGCGTTGCCGAGAGTACGGCTGTTGCCACACCACTTGTAACCTTCAACGAGCAGGATGGCTTTGCACCGTCGCAAATCATACCCGTAAGATTGGCAACCATATTCTTTACGGCTCCCGAGACCTCTTCGTAGCCGCCACCCATAAGTCGGGTGATGCCGCAGGCCGAACCTGTTGCCGCAACTACGCAACCGCACAATGCCGACAATCGTCCGAGGCTCTGCTTGATATATATTACGGTGAGGTGACTCAATACCAATGCTCGCAACATCTTTTCGCGCTCGACATCGTTTGCGAGGGCGAAAATTGCCACCGGAACCGTTGCCGATATACCTTGATTGCCACTGCCAGAGTTGCTCATTACCGGTACCATAGCACCACTCATTCGAGCGTCGCAAGCACCACTTGTATGGGCCAAAATGTTTGTGAAGAGTGTGTCGCCGAAGATATTTTTTGCCACGCCGCTATGAAGCATTGCGCCTAAGCCGTGACCGTAATCGCCTGTGAAGGAGAGTTCGGCTGCCGCAACGTTGCGTTGTGCCGCTTCGCCTATGAACTCGATCTTTTCGAGTGGCACCTCCTCGGCGAAATCGTAAACCTTTCGCAACGTGAGCTCCACCTCCTCGTACGCAGCAACTTCGCTCTTGGTTGCTGCACTTGATGCAACCTCCTCGCCATTGCGACGCACTGCCGAGAAGTTGGTGTGCGAACCCGAGATAATCACCTCGGCTGTGTCACCTCCAGCCTCGACGCAAACCTTTATGTAGAGAATGTCGTCGCTCTCGTCGGTTACGAAGATCGAGGGCTTAGCCTCCTCCAAGAAACTCTTTGCACGCTCCACGGCTGCGCTATCGACATCGCGTAATACCTCCAAGCCGTACTCCGAGCGACCTGCCACAACGCCGAGAGCCACAGCTATCGGCAGGCCGGTCATACCACTATTCGGAATACCCACGCCCATTGCATTTTTGAAGATGTTGGCACTCAGTGCCACCGAAATACGCTCCGGCTTAGAGCCGAGAGTTTCGCACGCCTTGGCTACGCAGAGCGATACAGCCATAGGCTCGGTGCAACCTATCGAAAGCACCACTTCGCGCTTGATAAGGTCGATTATTCTATCGTGTTCTTGTGCGGTCATACTAAATGATGCGGTTTATCGTTGCAAAGATAATCAAAAAGCTTTGTGTCGTAGCAAAAAATTATCTTTAATTTGCATTTGGTGCGAGGTCGAACTTCACAAACTCCTCGTAGTCGAATTTCCAACCCGGATATGCCAACTCCATCGCTCTGCGATATATTTCGGCTCGAGATGGGGCGTTGAAGCGTAGTCGTGAGTTTCCACCCTGTCGCAAGATGCTTGTCTCGGTGGCACGATAGACATTGGAGTAACGCGATCCACCGCCACGGTAGACACCTATCTTTTCGTGTGCGTAGCGTGCATCTTCGATAAATCGAGCCCACTTAACAAGTTTGGGGTCCGATTCGGTGTCGAGATTTGCCGAGAGATTATCCCCTTTGAAGAGCCGTTCGGGAGCCCCTTCGTGCGGTACATATTCATCCCTCATATTGCCAAAACAATGACCTCCGAACTCGTGCCATATCAGAGCGTTAAAACCCGTAGGATTGGTGGGGTTTAAAGCCACGCGCAGCATGTACTCACCACCATTATCCCCATACATCTTTCGCGAATACATCATTCCGCGATACAGCCCTGTGTTTGTGCTGTTTACCACCATATCGACATATATTGTTTGCGGAATCTTGTCGATACCGATACTTTGCAACCCTTCGCAACATGCCTCGAATACCGCCTGACGGCTGAACTGTGCATTGGACATCTTTGTAGGTTTACGTTGCCAATAGCCGAAGCTGGTGATGCGTTCGTCATCAAAGAGTCCGACACCTCGCTCGGGCGAGTGGGCGTAGATGATATATACGTTGAACAATGGTCGTAGTTTCTTGTATGGCTCTATGTCGAAGATAGCCTCAGCAGCGCGCTCTAACCAATAGTCGGCAGTGCCACCCACGGCATGTTCGGCACGGTCATAACCCTCGCCAATGATGAAGAGGTCGATGCCGGCACCCTTGGATGCCTTCTGGTAGATACGGCAGTGTTTGTCCGGATGATGACCTTGTGGCGCGGTCAAATCGATGTCGCAATCGACAAAGAGTCGGAAATTGTGGTGTGACTCCTGTTGCGGATAACAGATTATCGAGCGAGCAACCATATCGATACGCTCACGTGGCACATATAGGGTAGTGGTGGATAGCTTGTTCTCTCTGACATCGATGCGGCATCTGCGCTTTATCTGTGCAAGAGAGGGCGGAAGCTCTCCACGAATAGAGTTTGAGCGTAGTAGCAACTGCTTAAGTGATGGGAATGCTCCGAAGATATCGGGCAGTTTGCCTTGCAGATTATTTTTTGAAAGGTCTATTTTGATTATTTCGCCCTTGTCGTTGCAAGTAATTCCCTCCCATTGGTCGAGTGGACGGCGCGACATCCACCCCTCACGGCGGTACCAATGTTTGCCGCTGGTCGCTTTGTAGAGTTGTTTCAATGCCTCACGCTGAGTCTGAGCAGAGCTTAAAAAGCCCTGACATAACAACAATATAACGACCAAAATACGCCTCATAATATCCGTTTTGAAATCCACCTTCCTCGTTCCAAGAAACAAATATAACAAATTATTTGCTATGAAATAGCATTATCCCGAAAAAATCGCTACCTTTGCACGTTAAATATAGAGCTAATGGCTATTGGCCAATGGCTAAAGGCAAAGAAATAATTAAAAATATAGAGATATGAGAATTGCACAATTACTGAAATCTACCGACTACGGCACAAAGGTTACCGTTAAGGGTTGGGTGCGCACGAAGCGCGGAAACAAGAATGTTGCTTTCCTTGCGTTGAACGATGGTTCGTGCGTTGCAAATATCCAGATTGTGGCGGATCTTGCCAAAATCTCGGAGGAGGAGTTGAAGCCTGTGACTACAGGTGCGTGTGTGGCTGTTGAGGGTACTCTTGTGGAGTCGCTTGGAGCAGGTCAGGGTGTTGAGGTTCAGGCCGACACTATCGAGGTTTATGGTACCGCCGATCCTGCAACATATCCATTGCAGAAGAAGGGACACTCGTTGGAGTTCCTCCGCGAGATTGCATACCTCCGTCCTCGCACAAACACCTTTGGTGCTATCTTGCGTATCCGCCACGCTATGGCCTACGCTATTCACAAGTACTTCAACGATAAGGGCTTCTACTATCTCCACACTCCGCTTATCACCGCTTCGGACTGCGAGGGTGCAGGCGAGATGTTCCAGGTTACAACAATGGATCTGAACAACCTTCCACGTACTGAGGAGGGGGCAATCGACTTCTCGCAGGACTTCTTCGGAAAGCCTTGCAGCCTCACCGTATCGGGTCAGCTCGAGGGTGAGCTCGGAGCATTGTCTATGGGACAGATTTACACCTTCGGCCCTACATTCCGTGCCGAGAATTCGAATACTCCGCGCCACTTGGCAGAGTTCTGGATGATCGAGCCTGAGGTTGCCTTCTTCGACCTTCAGGACAATATGGATATGGCAGAGGAGTTCCTCAAGTACCTTATCCGTTACGCTCTCGATAACTGCAAGGAGGATCTCGAGTTTATGAACAAAATGTGGGACAACGAGTTGCTCGAGCGTCTTAACTTCGTGCTTGAGAACGACTTCGTACGCCTTGACTACACCGAGGGTATCGAGATTTTGAAGGCTTCGGGCAAAAAGTTCGAGTTCCCGTGCAATTGGGGCTGCGACCTTCAGAGTGAGCACGAGCGTTACCTCGTAGAGGAACACTTCAAGAAGCCTGTGATTCTCATCAACTATCCAAAGGATATCAAGGCCTTCTATATGAAGCAGAACGAGGATGGCAAGACCGTTCGCGCTATGGATGTCCTCTTCCCAAAAATCGGCGAGATTATAGGTGGTTCGGAGCGTGAGGCAGATTATGGCAAACTATCTGCACGTATCAAAGAGCTTAACATTCCTGAGAAGGATATGTGGTGGTACCTTGACACACGCCGTTGGGGCTCTGCACCTCACTCGGGCTTCGGACTCGGATTTGAGCGTCTTTTGCTCTTCGTAACAGGTATGAGCAACATTCGCGACGTGATTCCGTTCCCACGAACACCAAAGAATGCGGAATTTTAGTTCCGCATTTTTTCTTAGATAAATAAATGAAGAAGCGGAATAGAGTATATTTTAACCGCTTTGAATTATGAAATTATCGAATGCACAACTGCTCTTGCAGCAGCAGAAACTCTCGCCACAGCAGATTCAGATGATAAAACTTCTGGAACTGCCTACCGTTATGCTCGAACAGCGCATAAAGGAGGAGATCGAAGAGAATGTCGTTCTCGAGGAGGAGCACCCTGCCGAAAGCGAAGAGGAGCTTCAGCAAATCTCTGTCGAGGAGTATCTGCGAGAGGATGATACACCCTCCTACAAGAGCCGTCTGAACCACTACTCCAAGGATGACCAGCCGCGAAATATTCAGATCTCGGGAGGTCGCTCATTGCAGGAGTCGCTTATCGAGCAGTTGGGCTACAAAAATCTGTCCGAATACGAGATACAACTCGCCACTTTCCTTGTTGGAAGTATCGATGGTGACGGATATCTGCGTCGCGACCTCGAGTCGTTGTCTGACGATATAGCCTTTTCGCTCGGTGTCGAGACTACGGCAGAGGAGTTGGAGCGACTACTCTCCGTAATACATCATCTTGAGCCCGTAGGAGTTGGTGCGCGTGACCTGCGTGAGTCGTTGCTTTTGCAGATTGAGTCGCAACTCCTCGATACACCCGAACGAGTGCTCGCACATAAGATACTTAGCAGCCACTTCGAGGAGTTTGTCAAGAAACACTACGAGCGACTAATGTCGCGCCTCGATGTCACCGAGGAGGAGTTCCGCGCTGCGGTGCAGGAGATACAACACCTCTCGCCTAAGCCAGGAAATCTCTTTTCGGAGGGTGGCTCGGAGGCTGCGCCATATATCATTCCCGATTTTCTGCTTGATTATCACGATGGACAGTTCGATCTTTCGTTAAACTCATACAATATTCCCGAATTGCGCATTAACCGCCACTACGTCGATATGATTCGCGATATGGCGACCTCCAAGCAGGATAAGAGTGAAAGCGATAAGGAGGCTATACAGTTTATAAAGAATAAGATCGACTCGGCAAAGTGGTTTATGTCGGCAATAAAGCAGCGACACGATACACTGATGCGCACAATGCAGACCATCCTCGACTATCAGCGTGAATACTTCCGCGATGGCGATAGAAGCAAACTTCGCCCGATGATCTTGAAGGATATTGCTGATCGCACAGGCTTGGATGTTTCGACCATTTCGCGTGTGGTAAACAGCAAGTACGTTCAGACGCAATTTGGTATAATCTTATTAAAATCACTCTTCTCCGAGGCTATGCAGACGCAGAGTGGCGGGGAGGTTTCGAGCTATGAGGTGAAGAATATTTTGCAGGAGGCTATCGCATCCGAAAATAAGCGCAAACCGCTTACCGACGAGCAACTCATGAACATTCTCAACGATAAGGGCTACTGCATAGCCCGCCGTACCGTTGCCAAGTATCGTGAGATGCTCGATATTCCGGTTGCCAGATTGAGAAAACAGATATAAAGGACAATTTTGCATTTTGAATTCTGCATTCAAATACGATTTATTGGTTGTCGGTGCCGGATTGTACGGTGCTGTGGTGGCATATCGTGCCCATAAGGCGAGTAAGCGTGTGCTTGTGATTGACCGCCGCAACCATACGGGCGGAAATATCTATTGCGAGGAGGACAATAATATCTTCGTCCACAAATATGGGGCTCATATCTTCCATACATCGAATAAAGAGGTTTGGGACTTTGTAAATCAATTTGTCGAGTTTAAACCATTTGTCCATTCGCCACTTGCTAACTATAAGGGCAAATTATATCCACTACCTTTTAATCTAAACACCTTCGATGCGCTGTGGGGTGTAAAGACCGATGAGGAGGCAAAAGCGAAGATCGAGGAGCAGCGACTACGTCTTGATCGTGAGCCTCGAAACCTCGAGGAACAGGCATTGTCGTTAGTTGGCAAAGATATTTTCGAACGGCTCATTAAGGGTTATACCGAGAAGCAGTGGGGGCGTAGTTGCAAGGAGCTTCCGGCGTGGATAATACGTCGCTTACCACTCCGTTTCGAACGCAACAACAACTACTTTAACGATACCTATCAGGGCATACCTGTTGGTGGCTACAATCCGTTGATCGAAGGGCTGTTGGAGGGTGTTGAGGTGCGCCTAAATACAGACTATTTCGACCATCGCGAAGAGTTTGATGCCGAGGCGGAAAGAGTTCTCTATACGGGCGAACTTGATCGCTTCTACAACTACCGCTTTGGCAAGTTGGAGTATCGCTCCCTTCGTTTCGACGAGGAGCGACTGTCGCAAAAAGATTTTCAGGGCGCTGCCGTGATAAACTATACAGATCGCGAAACACCTTTTACTCGCATTATCGAGCACAAACACTTTGAGGATAGGGGTGCCGCGCATACCGTTATCACGCGCGAGTATCCGATGGAGTGGAGCGAAGGTGCCGAGCCATACTATCCGATCAATGACGAGCGCAACACCTCTCTCTATGCCAAGTATCGCGCCCTTGCCGATGCCGAAACAAAGTATCTGTTCGGTGGTCGCCTTGCCGACTACAAGTATTACGATATGCATCAGGTGATAGAGAAGGTGTTAAAATCGTTCTAAAAATCGTTCTGATTGGTAAATTTTGCACGAATCTGCAGTAGCCGAGTTTCTCACATACGCCTGAGTATGCTGCGAACTCGGCTCTTTGCTTCGCACAAAATTTCCTCAATCATTGACGATTTTTTAGTTGAGGGTTTTTGGTTGGCTCTTTCTGCACGAGTCGTCGGATAGCGAAATGCTCTCATACGTTCGAGTATGCTCCGCTTTCGCTACCTAACCTCGCACAAAAATAATCTCATCATTGACGATTTTTCTGTGGTGGAGTTCTGATGAGTTCTTTTTGCACGAGTCGTCGGATAGCGAAATTAGGGTTGTTAGGGTTAAACGCTACTATCTCCTCACTAAATAGAAAGTTTTCCGTTTTCCGTTTTCCTTTTTCCTTTATAGTTATTATCTTTGCCGTATGGAACAAGTTCGAGCAAAAAAAGCGTTGGGTCAGCACTTTCTGACCGACCTGAATATTGCGCAAAAAATCTGCAATTCGCTTTCTGGTGGAACTGCCGACAACCCCGACCAGGCGTTGGAGGTGGGTTGCGGTATGGGCGTACTTACGCAGTATCTGTTGCGTCGTAACGATATTGTAACCTATGGCGTGGATATCGACACCGAAAGTATTGAGTATCTCCACGTTCACTATCCCGATTTTGCTCCACGACTCCGCGAAGGCGATTTTCTCAAAATGTCGCTCGATGAGCACTTCCCCGACGGAGTGAAGGTCATCGGTAATTTCCCGTACAATATCTCCTCGCAGATATTTTTCAAGATCATAGAGTATCGCAACCTTATCCCCGAGTGTGTGGGTATGATTCAGAAGGAGGTTGCCGAACGTATTGCCGAGAAGGAGGGCTCGAAGACCTACGGCATATTGAGCGTGCTACTTCAGGCGTGGTACGATATAGAGTATCTCTTCACCGTATCGGAGAAGGTCTTTAATCCGCCACCAAAGGAAGTCGGA
>JAZNHC010000032.1:0-9540 GCA_045576755.1 Alistipes sp. | reverse complement strand
GCTGCCGCAAAGGAGGGCGGAGAGAGATGATTGTAAAGATGATGAAATACAATATCGTGCTATTCTCGGCAGAGCGCGAGCGTTTTATCGAGCGTTTGCGTGAGTTGGGTATGGTCGATATTACCACCTCGGGCTGGGAGCCAACCGAGGCGGATAGAGAACTTGTTACCGCCATCGAGAGTCGTTCGAAGGCACTCGCTTCGCTTGAGCAGTTTGCCGATAGCGAGGAGTATGTTGCCGATGCAGCGAAGGTCGAGGGCAATGTTTTCGAGGCTTATCAGAGAGCTCAGGCGGCTATTGCTGCTGCCAAGTCAGATAACAGCCGCTTGCAAAAGACACTCGATGAGTGGATTGTGTGGGGCGACTTCGACTGCTCCGTTCTTGCCAAGTTGGCAGAGAGTGGAGTGGTGTTGCGCTACTTCACGGCCCAACGCTCAACATTCGAGAAGAACAGCGAGGAGTGGGGTGCGAACCTCAATATCGCGGTTGTAGGCGAGGATGATGCGCAGGTGCGTTTTGTCGTTATCGGCAATGGCTCGGAGGATATTGCAATCGATGCTCAGGAGCAGAAGGCTCCAACGATGAATAACAGCGAACTGAAGGCCGAAATCGAGCGCAATGAGGCCAAGATAAAGGCTCAAAATGCTATTCTTAGCGGTGTTGCAGATGCTCGAGGCGAGATCGAGAAAGAGCTCGTAACGCTGAAAAGTAAGATGCAAGATGTTCGCATCGAGGCTACAGCCGATAAGGCTGCCGAGGGCTTGCTACTCGTAATGGAGGGCTGGGCCGAGAAGGAGACTTCGGCTCAGGTAGATGCTGCCTTGAACGACTATCCGAATGTTGTCTACATCAAGGAGGATCCAACCGAGGAGGATGAGACTCCGGTTAAGTTGAAGAACAACCGCTTTGCCCGTCTGTTCGAGTTGATTGGCGGTTTGTACGCTCTTCCAAAGTATGGAACCTTGGATATGACACCATTCTTTGCACCGTTCTATATGCTCTTCTTCGCTATCTGTTTGAACGATGCAGGTTATGGTGCAATTATCCTTGCACTCGGTATACTGATGCGATTGAAGATGGGTGTGAAGATGCGTCAGATGTCGTATCTTACGATGATTTGCGGTGGTGCAACAACCATCTTCGGTTTGTGTACCGGATCGTTGTTTGGTATGGCTATACCTACCGCCTTGTTCGACTTCCAGGCAGAGTTCTTTTCGTGGGCATTAGCTCTCGGAGTGTTCCAGATTTTGTTCGGTATGTTGCTTAATATCATCTTCAAGGCTCGCACATTTGGCATAACATCGACCTTTGCTACGCTGGGTTGGTTTATCGTGCTCTTGTCGGCTTGTCTTGCGGGTGGTTTGCAACTTCTTAACGAGAATTGGGTTATTCCGGGCTTCACCACGTCGTCCACTGCTTTCTATGTAGCTATGGGTGTAGGTGTGGTGTTGATGCTCTTCCTGAACAATGTTAAGCGTAATCCGCTGAAGAACTTTGCGTCGGGATTGTGGGATACCTATAATAATATAACAGGCTTGTTGAGCGACGTGCTTTCTTATATCCGACTCTTCGCTATTGGTTTGTCGGGTGGAGTGTTGGCACAGGTCTTCAACTCGTTGGCTATGGGACTCACAGGACTCGATGCAGGTATTGAGCAGTTCACCGTTGGTACCGTGTTCCAAATTTTGGGAGCTACGGCTATTCTCTTGGTTGGTCACGCTATCAACCTATTTATGTCCACCATCTCGTCATTCGTCCACCCTATGCGTTTGACATTTGTGGAGTTTTACAAAAATGCAGGCTTCGAGATGACGACACGCTCGTTTGAGCCTCTTACAAAAGAAGAATAACAAACAAATTTAATAACTAATTAAAAACAAATTACAATTATGAATTCAGCTTTGATTTTGGCCTACGTAGGTGTAGCACTTATGGTAGGTTTGGCAGGTATCGCATCGTCAATCGGTACAGCAATTTGCGGTCAGACCGCAGTAGGCGCGATGAAGAAGAATGGTGGCGCTTTCGGTAGCTATATGATTCTTTCAGCGCTTCCAGGTTCGCAGGGTCTTTATGGCTTCGTATGTTTCTTTATGGTTCAGGGCCTCTTAACTCCTGAGATTTCGATGTTCCAGGCAGCAGCCGTATTTGGTGCTGGTTTGCTCGTAGGTATTGTAAACTTGGCGGCTGCTATCTATCAGGGTAAGGTCTGCGCTAACGGTATCGCAGCTATCGGTAACGGTCACGATGTTATGGGTAAGACCCTTATCCTCGCGGCGTTCCCTGAGTTGTACGCTATCTTGACTGTAGCTGCTACATTCCTTATCTCGAACTTGGTGAAATAAGCAATTGCTTGCCGACCATAAAAAACACCTTCGGAGTTTTCCGAAGGTGTTTTTTGTGTATGGTGCAACTTTGCTCTATTTGAAGTGGCGGCTGTAGTAGTCAGCGAAACCTGCAAAGTAGTAGCGGTGTCCTGCATGACCCTCGAATAATTCACAGTTCTTTTCAGCTCCAAATGCCTTGTAAACCTCCTGTGCGGTCTTGAACTCCTCGCGAGCAGGTCCGATAGGGAAGATATTATCCTCCTTACCATTGATGATAAGGAGCTTGCGAGGTGCTACCAAACCTGCGATATCGCCCATATCGCATAGCTTGAGGATGCCGGGGATGTAGTTGCAGGTGCAGTGGTGAATCGAACCGATGCTGCCGTGGAATGAACAGAATGCCGAACTTGGAGCGCAGAGCGAGATGCGCTTGTCGATAGCTCCTGCGTAGAGAGTTACGGTACCACCGCCCGAGTTGCCGGTAACGATAACCTTGTTAGGGTCGATTGGGAGGTTTGCCAATGCCCAATCGATAATCTTTATCACATCCCAAACGCGGTCACCGATAAGTACACGGCCCGAGAGAACGTTACGCATCGAGTAGTACTCGCACGACGAACGACGTGGCTTCGCACGGTTGATATCATCGGGATGCATTGTTTTGCCAAAGCCGCGAGTTGTCGGGTTGATTGTGATAAAGCCTAACTTTGCGGCACGATATGCAACATCCGTATCGCGAGTCTCGAACTCCTTCGCCTCCTTCTCGTTAGCTGCAATACCCGAATAAACCTCAGGGTTTCGGTTGTGTCCCTGCGGAGTGATACAGAGAGTGAGGTTTTTCTGATCTCCCTTTGGACGGATAATAACCATAGGGATAATCATTGTAGGCTCGGTCCAAATCTGCCATCTCTCGCGGGTAGCAAAGCCGAGGTCCTCGCTGTCGAGCTGTACGGCCTTAGGCACGAATGTTTTGTAACGCTCCTGCAGGTCGGTGATACCCAAGAGGTCGGATAACGCCTTGTGGAAGTTCTTTTGCCACTTTTTGTGGTTGCCCTTGTAGTTCTCGTAGGCATATTCAGCCTCGACTTGGCTGTACTGGGTGTCGAATTGGTGCTGTGCACTGAAGGTCTGAACATACTCTTGAGCGCGAGTTGGTGCCGACAAACCGATGATGAGTGTCAGCAATAGCAAAATTCTCTTCATAATGGTATTTTTTTAGATCTAAGTTATCGTCTTGTCACTTGTAGAGCGCGCTCCTCCTCTGCATCCTTCTCGAGGATATCGTCACCCTCCCAATCGAACATCGGGAACTCTGTGCGCTCACCAAGTTGGAAACGGGTGTAGGTGATTGGCAATCCTCTATCGAGGTACATCTGCTCGTAGGCAGTCTTTACCGAGAGCACCTCGTCGGCATAGCCCGTGCCGTAGATGTCGTTGTTTGCCACCTCGCATTTGAGCCCAAACTTCTCTATTACGGCCGAGGTGTAGGCAAAGAGGTGCTGCGAGTCGGTTTTGAGGTTTATCCAACCATCCTTGCGGAGCAACTTTGCGTAGTATTCCAAAAATATAGGGGCCGTAAGACGCTTCTTTGCGCGCTTGGTGCGAAGTTGAGGGTCGGGGAATGTAATCCAAATCTCATCCACCTCGCCCTCGGCAAAGAGCGATGTAATAAACTCGATACGGGCGCGGAGAAAACCTACGTTACCCATCTCACGCTCGGTGGCAGTCTTTGCTCCGCGCCAAATGCGGGCACCTTTGATATCTACACCGATGAAATTCTTGTCGGGGTTACGCTCGGCGAGAGCTACCGTATATTCGCCCTTGCCGCAGCCGAGTTCGAGAATTATCGGGTTGTCGTTGTGAAAGAAGTCCTTACGCCAATTACCCTTGAGTGGGTGGTCGGTGCGGAACATATCCTCGAATGCAGGTTGCACGAAACACTTAAAAGTGAGATTTTCGGCAAATTTTCTGAGTTTATCTTTTCCCATTTTATCTAATTTCTACTCCTATGGCCTCCATTCCGCGAACCTCATCGTATGGCTCGAAAGAGAATGTGTAGGCACCTCTCTTATTCAGTAAAACATCTGTGCGATAGGGTAGACACTCGGTTGTTGCCACACTGAGTGCCGAATGAGGATGGCGTGGATAGAGCACTATGCTATCCTCGAAGAATAGCGAGTCGGGTGTCATTATGCCGAACTTCAATGGCAGAGCCGATGCCTTGAAGTTGCTATTGTAGCGCAGGGCAATGCTAAGATTACGTAACGATAGGGTGTCGCTATTGTCGAAGCATACCGACTCGGCACTCTTCCACGAGCGAATATCTACACCTACCATCTGCGTAGTTTGCGGAGCTAAACACCCCGTAAATGCAGCTACGATAGCCAACATGCACAAATGCTTTGCAACTCTCATCTACTCCTGATTGGGCTTGTTGTGGTTGTGGCGGTGAGGTCTGTTGTGACGACGATTGTTGTGCTGACCGCCTCTGTTCTCTCGCTGACCCTCTTGACCGCCTTGAGCATTGTTAGAACCTTGGTCACTATCTGCCTTCTGCACCTCTTTAGCCTCCCTTACTTCCTTAGCCTCTTTGCGCTCTTCGCCTTGATTGTTGCTGCGATTCTTCTTTTTTTTGCGCTTCTTCGACTTGTCGAAACGTGTGATGCTATCCTCTTCGGTGCGGTATGTTGGCTCTTCAACTTGTGGCTCGAACTCCTCGCCGAGAATAGATTCAACCTTTCCACCGTTGCGGTTTACTGCCAAGATCTCACGAACACGCGATACCGGAATGGTTACCAGGTTCGACATCGAATCCTTGCTTGTCGAGAATGTCATTGTATGTGCGAGAATATCGCTCTTGACAAGGAAATATTCGCCATCGATTGCCTGTAATGGCTCACGCAGACGCGGCATCGAACGACGAGCATCGGCATATACATCGTATTCGTACATCAGGCAGCATTTCAACTTCGAACACTGTCCTGCCAACTTCAATGGGTTGAGTGAGAGGTCTTGCACTCGCGCAGCGCCCGTTGTTACGCTCGAAAAACTCGAAACCCACGATGCACAGCACAGCTCGCGACCACAAGCACCGATACCACCGATGCGTCCTGCCTCCTGACGAGCGCCGATCTGCTTCATCTCGATACGAATGTGGAACTGCTCGGCAAACACCTTGATAAGCTCGCGGAAATCGACGCGACCATCGGCAATATAGTAGAAAATAGCCTTGATTTTGTCGCCTTGGTACTCTACGTCGCCAATCTTCATATCCAAACCCATATCTGCTGCGATCTGGCGTGAACGTATCATTGTTTCGTGCTCGAGGGCTATAGCCTCCTGCCACTTCTCTATGTCGTAAGGGCGAGCCTTGCGGTATATCTTCTTGAACTCTCCGTTGTGAGGATTGAAGCCTATGCGTTTCATCTGTCGTGCCACCATATCGCCCGTGAGCGAGATGATGCCGATGTCGTGACCGGGTGATGCCTCTACGGCTACGATATCGCCAACTTCGAGCTGCAAGTTATTGACATTCTGATAGAACGAACGGCGCGTATTTTTGAAGCGCACCTCGAATATATCTGTCGGGAAGTTGTCGGGGTACTCCTCGAGCCACGGCTCTTCGTGCAGACGGAAACAGCCACGTGCCTCGCGTGCGCAAGGCTCACCCGCTTCGTTTACGCCAAAGGCGACACCACGTCCAACTTCGGGTTTATCATATTTTGTGTAATCCATAATTTCGTAAAAGTCAATATTTTGCGTAAAGATACGAAAATTATTGAAAATTGAGAATTAAAAATTAGAAATTTATTCTAAATATTGCCAAACAAAAAGATTTGCCACTCTTTCGGGTGACAAATCCTTTTTATCTTAAGCTAAACTACGTTTAGAACACAAGTCCGAAGCGTGCTGTAAAGCCGTGATACCAGAAATCGGAATTGATTTCGCTAGATATCCAGGAATGGATTTGACGTGTAGCATATCCGAATTGAAGGTTTAATGCCAATTTTTTGTTAAATTGATACGATACGCCAGGCATCACCTCAAATATTCCTGATACTGCGCCATATTCGCGTGTTTCCATAAAATCGTTGAGGTTATAGTCTCTATATACACTCACCTCCTTAGGTGAGGATAGTAACACACCTCCCGAGAATGCCAAGAATGGAGCCCATTTGTTCTTAGATAAGTAGACCTTAATGTGTCCATACAAAGGTACTGCTAAGACCTGTACAGGTAGTGTATATGAAGAATAAATATTATTCTTGTAATCAGAGTAGTAGATTTCCGGGGAATAGAGTTTTACATAAGGATAGTATCCGACATTTGATAGAGAAAAGTTCAGTCCGGTACCAATACCCAAATATAGGTGGTGATTGAAACGATATCCTCCGATGTAGTTTACGCTTAGTTGATTTTCGCTGGTGTAGTTGGTCATCCAGGAGTATGCTACCGATACCTCTTGTTGATAGCCTTTTTTGATCGAAGCGATAGAATGTCTTCTGACTTTAGTAGGCAATACGGCCTTCTTTTGTGCAGCGAGGCGCTCTGCTTCGGCTTTCTCGGCGGCAAGACGTTCTGCCTCAGCTTTCTCGGCGGCAAGACGTTCTGCCTCAGCCTTCTCGGCGGCAAGACGTTCTGCTTCAGCCTTCTCGGCGGCAAGACGCTCTGCTTCGGCCTTCTCAGCTGCAAGACGTTCTGCTTCAGCCTTCTCGGCTGCGGCTTTCTCTGCAGCGATACGTGCCTGTTCCTCAGCAATACGACGCTCCTCCGCCTCTTTCGCCTCGCGAGCTATACGCTCCGAATAGCTCTCCTCGGCATCGGTTACAAGCAATAAAATACCGCTCGAATTGCTATCCTCCTTAGACATATATTTGCCCTTGCCGATATAGTTGTTTGTGCGCAATAATGCTAACTCCTCGGTCAATGGAAGACGCCAAGTGTCGTAGTCGTACAAGTGTTGCTTATTCACCTGGGCTATAACGGTTGTAGGCTCGTATGGGAATAGTCCCAGATCCTGAGGGTAGACCTTCAAATAGCCGAGGACAACTTCTACCTCGGTGCGTTTGCGGATAGTTTCGGGTTCTTTGGCAATAGCAATCTTATCTGCCAATGTCTTAGCCAAATTGCCTATAGCAGAGCGGAAATCGGTGCTCTTATCCCACGTAAAGCCATCTTTAGCCGAAATTTCACCAGTCCCCACGTCTACTGCTCTCACGTCCACTTGATATTGGTCTGCAATGATGCTGATAGAGCCATAGACGATAACCGATGCATTTAAAATCTCGCCTAACCGAACCATCTGCTCTTGGGTGAACTGGCTACCTTGGAAATTTTGCTCTTCAGAAACTTTGTTGATCAGTGTTCTCTCAACCAAGGTATACCCCTTGGGCGAAAAGTGTGTGTTGAAGATCTCGGAGATGCCATCGACATCGTATTGTGAGACACCCGTTCCGGCACCAAAATTCAGCACTGCAATATTTTGCGCCGAGAGTGTTGCAACACAAAAAAGCATAAGCAAGAGAGATAATAATTTCTTCATAGCAATTTGAATTTGAGAAAATATCAATAAACAAAGTTAGAAATTTATTTCGACATAAACAAAAATATGGCAAGAAGAACTTTATATTTAATGAGGAGTTAGGAGATAGTAGTTAGGAGTTAAAAAGATACCGCGCACCCTAAAACCCATATGTTCCCTATTACTCCTATAATCGTTGCGCCTTGACAAGGGTTGGAGTCTGAAAGACCAAATCCTACGAGATTTTTCGCAGGTAGCGCAGATAGCGAGCCACTTGCATGCCATAGAGAATAGCAGCAGTCGAAAGGCCGACGATATAGCCGACAATCAGTCCGGGGGCACCCATACCGAGGTGGAATGCCACAATGTATCCAACCGGAATATTCAGTACGATATAGGCAATGAATGATATTACGGCGATGCTTGTAACCTGTTGAAGCCCTCGCAAAATACCTACTAAGATGCACTGCATTGCATCCGAAAGTTGGAATGTGGCGTATACAACAAGCATCTGTGACGCAAGAATTGCGACATCCTTATTCTCGGTGAAGAGCAGCGGCATAACGTGGCGCAACGAGACAAAGGCGATAATTACGCCTATGCCCCATACCAAAGCCATCGAAAGTGCCGAGCGAACAACATCCTTAATTTCGTTCAGATCGCGACGACCAAAGGCGTGCGATACGCATATTGTCGTAGCCGAGCCAAGCGAGAGTATAAGCATAAAGGTACAGTTACCGTAGGTGTTGCCCACTTGATTGGCGCTGATAGCATTTGTGCCAAACCAGCCCACCATAATACCTGTAACGATAAATGCCAACGCCTCCAATACCATCTGTCCTGCGATAGGGAAGCCCAACTTCAATAGCTTGACAGAGTTGTGCCAATGCTTAACCTTGCGCGAGAAGAGCGAGATGTATTCGCGATAACGTTTCGAGCAGAGAAAATATGTGCCGAGCAGTATAGGGTTGAGTATTCGCGAGACGAGTGTTGCCAAACCGGCACCATAGGCTCCCATCGGCTCGCAACCACACTTTCCAAATATGAATACGTAGTTGAGAATGATATTGATGACGTTGGTGATGACCGCCACAATCATTGCCGATTTGGTGTTGCCTACGCCCTCCAAGAACTGCTTTATTGCGCCATAGAGCATAATGAGTGGCAAACAATATGCCATCAATCGGTAGTATGGCAGAGCCATATCTACCACCTCGACAGGTTGCCCGAGGCGATAGAGTAGCGGCTCGGTAACAATCTGCAACGCCATACACGCCAATCCGAAGATAGGGTAGAGCGTGAGCGATGTTTGCAGATAGTGAGCCATTTCCTGCTTGCGATCCTGCACGAACAACTCGCCAATAACCGGAGTCAATCCGACAGTAAGTCCAATGCAGAGGAAGAAGAATAACCACGAGATACTTGTTCCGAAGGCCACGGCGGCAAGAGGTACGGCATCCTCTCCACCGTACATTCCCACCATAGCATTATCTGCCACCTGCGTCGCAATGTATCCTAATTGAGCCAACATCACGGGCAGAGCCAAACGCAGAAGTTCGGGTACCTTCGACAAATATCTCTTTGCAAATGCCATAATTGACCGCAAAAGTACAAAATTTTCTTCACATACACCTATACAGCTCTTCGATTTCTAATCGAAAAGCACCCTTTTGATGCTCCGATAGTGATCTCGTC
>JAZNHC010000031.1:0-3800 GCA_045576755.1 Alistipes sp. | reverse complement strand
CATCGGGTAGCAGCCGCGTCTTGCGTGAGGGTAGTTGGAGCGGCACGGCGAGGAGCTGTCGTGTTTCGTATCGTAGCCGCATTACTCCATCGAGTCGTAACGATAGCTACGGCTTCCGCGTGGTTTGTCTCCCATAGTTTAAAATAAGCGCCATTTGCAATGGCAAGCAGGTCAAATGGGAATAAGACCTGCGGCAAATTGCAAATGGCGACCGAAATTTTTTCAATTTTGATATATGCAAATCAAGATATTCGATATACTTGCATCTGCGGCAGAACAAGATGTCGAGGTGATAAATAAGTTTATTCGAGGTCATAAAGTGATTGATGTGGACAAGCAGTTCTATGTCTCGTCGGATAATGTTGGGCATTGGTCGCTGATTCTTACCTATATAAACAATACACCTCTGCAACAGCAATCGGCTCCGTTCGAAAAACGAGAGAAGATTGATTATAAGGAGGTGCTGAGTGCCGAGGATTTCGAAAAGTTTGCAAAACTACGTATGATTCGCAAGCAGTTGGCTGTAAATGATGCGATACCGGCGTATGCAGTTTTTACTGATGCCGAATTGGCGCAAATCGCTCAATTGCCATCTATCGATTCTACTTTAATGAAACAGATAACCGGCATAGGCGATAAGCGAATAGCAAAATATGGAAATCTGATTTGCGAAATGTATAACGAGGAGGCAGAATGAAACGAGTTGGCAATCTGATGCCACAAATAGTCGCTGTCGATAACTTGATGTTGGCATATTGCAAGGCTCGGCGTGGCAAACAAGATAAGCAAGAGGTTATAGAGTATTCGCGCAATATTACAGAGCATATATTAAGCATACGCAACAACTTGATTAACGAGTCGTTGGAGGTAGGCAACTATCGCTACTTCGAGATATTCGATCCTAAAAAACGAACTATTTGCGCCGCTTCGTTCGAGGAGCGTATTGTGCATCACGCTGTGATGAACGTGTGTAAAGAGTATTTTGAACGCCACTTGATTTTCGATACATACGCAACACGTGAAGGCAAAGGTGTCTATGCCGCAATAGATAGAGCCCGAGTCGCGATACGCAGGTATCGCTATGTGGCAAAATTGGATGTGCGCAAGTATTTCGACTCGATAAATCACCACGTGCTGAAAACAAAGTTGTCGCGACTCTTCAAAGACCATAAACTATTGCAACTGTTCCACTCGATTATCGACTCCTATCACACGCAGCCTTGCACGGGAATACCGATTGGCAACCTGACAAGTCAGTACTTTGCCAATTTCTACCTCTCCGATTTGGACCACTACATCAAAGAGGTGTTGCGAGTGCCAATATATGTTAGATATATGGACGATATGTTGCTGTTTGCCGATTCACTTCCGGAATTAAAAGCAAATGTTGCAAAGGTAAAGGAGTATCTTGAACATAACTTATTTCTTGATTTGAAACCGCACCAAATAGGAAGTGTAACCAGAGGTGTTTCATTTCTTGGTTATACATTACTGCCGCATCGAATACTGCTGAATAGACGCAGTAAAGTGCGATTTGTGGCGAAATTCAGAGCATATAATATGATGCTATCGAGTGGAGAATGGAACGAAATCGCATATCAACAGCATATACGGCCTCTTTTGGCATTTACAGATAAAGCATACACTCGCATTTTTAGAAAAATATTGTGCCAACGTTATGCGGTGAGTGGTTAAGGGTAGCAACCGCGTTATTCGCGGGGGTAGCTGGAACAATACTGCATCGAACTGCCGTGTTGCTAATCGTAACAACAACACCCCGTCGAACCGTAACAACAATGTCGGCTTCCGTGTTGTTTGCCTCCCATAGCTTAAAAACGGATGGATTTCCGATTTTAAACAAATCATTATCCGCTCTATTTGCCACGGTGCGAATAGAAAAAAGAGAGATGTATTCTCCGAAAAGTAGCAGTGTTAGTAGCGATATGCGAATACTCTGCTATTTTTTACATTACCCTTCGGAAAACTGCGAGTGGATAGCGGCGTACGGGGCGGAGCCATAGCCAAATTTTGGCAAAGAAGAGGTGCAGAGCCGAGCAATCGACCACGCCATAAATTTTATCGCGCGTAACACGCTCCGTACCCTTGATATTGCCGTCGCCAAAGAGGACTACATAGTCGTCGCCCACCTCCACGATACGATGCACGACAAAACTCTTTCCTGCATCGGCCATAACGACATTATACTTGCGTATATCTCCCTCTTTTACGGGGCGCAAGGTAATCGTCGAGCCGCTACGGAAGAAGGGTAGCATACTTTCGCCTCGCACAGCGACGCTCACACTCTCGCCATCAAGGAGTGTGTCGCGCACGACGGAGAATATCTCGCGGTTGCGTACGGTAAGCACGGAGTTACTCTTTGCCATAGATAGTAGAGTAGGCAAGTTGTGCGGCATCTTCATTCGGAAGGCACGCCAAGTGATAGACAGGTGTCGTTGCAATCATCTCCGAGAGAGAGTTGCAAATATGGTCTTGCAGATGCTCCTCGTAGGCAAAACTTGGAGGACAAGATGGTAGCAATGCACCGATAGCGGTCAAGGCATTCAGTCGCTTAATCTTATTGTATGGAGCCTGCGAGAGGCGCATAAAGCCACGGATAGGCACACTCCGATTTACGTAGCACGGAGTCTTTCCACTCCAAGGAGAGCCATAGACCATAGCCACATTGCCCACCATACCGATAATAGGGCTGTCGTCGTTCAAGAGTTTCGTACCCTCAATATGCTCTCTCCAAAGTCGCGTGTGGGTACTCTTTCCTGTACCAGACTCACCCAAGCACAACACACCCATACCATCTTTTACAAGCACAGAGGAGTGTATTGCAATGCCGCCAAGCGGAGCAATCACGATGCCGAACATTATCCAAATGCCGAAGCGCAAGAGCGATGTATCGACCTTACCATTGCAACCGAGGTCGCTACACACTACATTTGAGTCGTCCTCCTTTGTGAGGATATAACTCTCGCCATTGCGGAACATCGTAAAGATGTAGCCTGTGGCGTATCGCGAGAGCCTTCCTATGGCATACGATTTCTCAAAGTCAAACTCGTGAATATCACGCTCTATGGCGTAATCCTCTCGTTTAATGGGGCTTGCCAAGCGAAGCACCATCACAGGCTCTTCGTCGGTTGCGCCCTCCACTACGAAGGGCTTAAAGCCGTTGAGTCCGCAGGCCTCCAAGTCGCGATGCGCGCCCTCGGTGCGAATCAGAAAATCAGCAACTCTATAATTCATATATAATCTCTATTTCTCAATCGTTATAACTCTGTCGCAGTAGGCAAGCGAACTTTCGCGGTGCGCCACAACAACAATCGTAAGTTCCTCGTTATCGGCAGAGAGTCGTTCTATTGAGCGGTTGATACTCTGCTCGGTTGCCGAGTCAAGCGAGGAGGTTGCCTCATCAAAGAAGAGGATATCCGCCTGCTTGTAGAGCGCACGGGCAATACCTATCCTCTGACGCTGTCCACCCGAAAGCAATGCTCCGCACTCGCCAATACGGCTATTCAGCCCATTTGGCAACGATGCAACAAACTCCGTAAGCGATGCCGCCTCTACGGCTCGTTCAATGCGGGCCATATCTACCTCCTTATCATCGCAACCAAAGGCGATATTTGCCAAGAGCGTATCATCGGCGAGGAAGATACTCTGCGAGACGTATCCGATGCTGTTTTGCCACTTGCGCACCATTTCCCCTTTGAGTGCAACACCGTCAATCAATATCTCTCCCGATGTTGGGGTGTAGAGTCCGAGCATAAGGTTTAGTAGGGTAGTCTTACCCGCAC